>DAOWEX010000035.1:0-4956 GCA_030638265.1 Atribacterota bacterium | reverse complement strand
TGGAGAGAAATTTATCATCGCTTAGATATTGATCACATTTTTCTAAAATCTCTATCTCTATCGACTCATCATGGGTTAATTCTTTCTTCGACTTTTTTAAACGATCTAAGCGATTTTCCACTACCTCTAAATCTTTAAGCAAAAGTTCATACCTTAAATTTTCAACCTGAACAATAGGATCTTTTTCTCCTGCTATAGCGGGATCTTCAAATAATCTGATAGCAAATAATAAGGCGTCAACATCCTGAATTAAATTAAATATCTCCGCCTTCTCTTTGTAGGGTAACTCAGGTGAAATTCCAGCAATATCTATAAATTCAATGGTGGCATAAGTGGTCTTTTTCGGTTTGAAAAGGGAGCTTAAAAAATCAACTCGCTGGTCATAAACAGTAGCAATTCCTATATTTTTTATGCCTTTTGAGGGAAATGTAGAAACTTCTTTATTCTGACCAGTCAAAAGGTTAAATAGAGTAGTTTTGCCCGCCAGGAGCATTCCTAAAATTCCAATTTTCATTTTTTTCCCCTGCTTTTCTCTTTGTTTTTTTCATTATAACAAAGATGTAAGGAAAGTAAAAATCAGAAACGAAATATTTATTTTTCTTTTTTATAAGCAAAATATTCGTCATAATTTTCAATACAATTATGATTCCTAATAGGCAAAGGTAATGATTCCACCACCGCCTTGGTTATCTCATGAGCAAAAATTATGCCTTTTTCCGTGAGCACTCCCTGACTGCTATAACCGGTAATTTTCAAAATCCACATAAAAAGCTTTATATAAGATGCCAGATGATTTTTATGGTTATCACACTTTAGCTCGTAAATCATCTTTGCAAATTTCCGCCATTCGTCACTTGCTTTAGACTTATAAGCAATAAATTTCATATTTTTACCCCTTCTATAATTTTTAACATAGACGTCCAATTCGGGGTTTACAATCTTTGAATCTCCATAGGTAGAAAAGGCACCGGGTCCAAATCCTATATAATCTTCGATAAGTTCATCTCCGGAGGAATCATAAAGGTCATCATGAATAGCAAAAGCCCACACATTTTTTCTGCTATATCCACTCCCTCTTAAAATTTCATTTGCTTCTTCAATTAATCTAAATTGTTCATAAGAAGGAATACTCGGTCTGGCATTTACCCCCTTTAATATCATAAAAGGATATATTGTAACCTGGTCCGGTCGAAGAGCATTTATATTCTTAATATCCTCTCTGAATGTATCTGGATTTTGGTCGGGCAGACCAACCATCATATCCACATTTGTCCCCAATCCCAAGGTTTGGGAAAGGTTTATAATCTTCTCTATCTCTTCATTTTTTGCAATTTTTCTTCCTGTCTTGCTTGCCACCTTATTGGAAAAACTCTCTACTCCCACACTTATCTTGGTAAAGCCGATGTCCTTTAATTCTTTTAGATAATCATTTTTTAAAATAGTTGGCAGTAATTCTATACCCATACTATCTATCTGTACCTTTCTTCCAATTCTTTCCACAATATCAGATAAATCTTTAGTGGTAAGAGTGTTTGGTGTACCGCCCCCAAAATAAATCCACTTGGCCTTTCCCTGCATATCGGTATTATCTATCTCCTTTAAAATTGCCTCCAGGTATTGCCCTTTTAAATCTTCCGAAAAAATTTCTTTATAGAAAGGGCAAAAGGAACACACTGAATAACAGAAGGGGACATGGATATAAATGCCAAAATTGCCCCTGAACACAGCTTTTGGAATTTCCATAAACCGATAGATGGTCTTTCTGAAAGTCTTCTGCATCATTTTCTTGCTTTTTGAGGTAATCAATATTCTATCTCCTTCTATACAATTAATTTTAACTGCTTACAATATAAAAAATTTATTTATCTTCTCGCTTGCTCGATAAAAGGATTTCAATCTTTTAAGATTAATACTACATTTATATATTTCGTGCTACCTACCAGATAAAAAAATAAGGCCATCAGCCTTTTTATAACAACTGAAATCTGAAAATTGTTAACGAAAACTAGTCTCTTCTCACACCAATTCCTTCCCGGTAGTAGCTATAGATAAAGCTCCGTATTTTACACCTTTGGTCGATCTTAGTTTATCAGATAACTCCCTAACCTCTCCTGGTTTCCCTCTTACTACAATTATTTCTAAGCAATTATCATAGTCTAAGTGAATGTGTTGACTGGAAATAATCAGTGGGTGAAAATCATGCTGAATATCGGTTAAAATATTTACCAGTTCTCTTTTATGGTGGTCGAAGACTAAGGTAATCGATCCGGCTACTTCCTTACCTTCTACCCACTCTCTCTTAACCAGATTCTCTCTGATTAAATCTCTAATCGCTTCCGAACGGTTGGGATATTTTTTCTCCTTAATAAGTTTATCAAATTTATCTAAAAGTTCTTTTTCTAATGACACTCCGAAACGGACTATCTCAGACATCAATTTCTCCTATAAGTATTACTATTTTAAAAATAATAACATGGCAACTCTGCCTTGTCAAAAATTTAAAATGTCTAATGTCAAGGACTGACCCCAAGGACACAAAAAAACCTTAGTTTTTAGGAGATAATCATTAGATTATTTACGCAAAAAAAATATTTTCTGATATTTATTATTTATTTTTTCCTGATTTTTATTTTTTTATGTTAAAATATTAAAAATGGGATAAAATGGTTAATATTGTATTTCCTATTTTGTTTGTAGGAAAATCTAATAATAAATAAAAAAACGTGACATAGAAATGTCTTCTGTCACGATAGTGGGAGGAGTAAAAATGATAAAAGTAATTAAACGTAATAATACAGTCCAATATTTTGATCCAAATAAGATAATAAATGCTATTACTCAGGCAATGCGCGAAACAATAAAGGGAGTAGATAAAGAGCTGTGTGTATCTATTACCATAAAAATAAAAAATGACTTGCAGGCTTCCAAAGAAAGTGTAACAGTTGATGATATACAGGAACGAGTAGAAACGGAGCTGATGAATAGCGAAAGGAAGGATGTTGCAAAAGTTTATATCTTATATAGAAAGCAGCGTGATGAATTAAGGGAAATTTCTAAAAAGGAAAATCAATTATTGACTGATGATTTCATTAGTAAATATAAACATCTTCCTAATCCCTTTCCCACTCAATTAGGTCAATTCGTTTATTACCGGACCTATTCCCGATGGTTGCCCTTGGAGAAAAGAAGAGAATATTGGTGGGAAACAGTAAGAAGGGCTGTGGAGTTTAATTGTGGTTTAGTTAAAACTTCTCAGCATGAAGCAGAACTCCTTTACGATAATGTTTTTTATTTAAAGCAATTTTTAGCCGGTAGAAGCCTTTGGATTGGAGGGACAGAAGTTAGTTCAAAATATCCGATGGCAAATTTTAATTGTAGCTTTACGATTTTAGATAATTTTAGTGCCTTTAAAGACCTGTTTTATCTATTAATGATTGGATCTGGAGTAGGAATAAGAGTCTTGAAATCAGATGTAGAAAAATTACCAAAAGTAAGAACGGATGTAAAAATTATACACGAGTCGTATTCTCCATTACCTAAAGCTAAGAGAGAAGATTTAACCAGTATTAGTTTTGAAAATAATACTGCCCATATTGTAATTGGAGATAGCAAAGAAGGTTGGGTGGAGTCATTAGATTATTATTTAAACATACTGCATAAAAAAGAATATAGAGAGGTAAAAACTATTATTTTCAATTACGATTATGTTAGGCCAAAAGGGGAAAAATTAAAAACTTTTGGTGGTACTGCCTCGGGATACGAAAGCTTAAGAGAGATGTTTTCTAAAATCGATAAAATAGTTAAAATAGACTGTTATGGTAATCTAAAAAAATTACGACCCATAGATTGTCTGGATATTGCTAATATTATTGGCCAAAATGTAGTAGTAGGGGGAGTTAGACGAACCAGTGAAGTGGTATTATTCGATAAAGATGACCAAGGGATTTTAAATGCTAAGAATAACCTTTATATACAGGTAGATGGCAAATGGGCGAGAAACGAAGCTATTGCTTATCGGGAAATGAGTAATAATAGTATTTTTTATACTTCTAAGCCAACTCGAGAGCAACTTGCCTGGCATATAAAGCAAATGAGATACAGTGGCGAGCCCGGTTTTATGAATGCTGAAGCAGCCGCTAAAAGAAGATCTAATTTACAAGGAGCTAATCCCTGTATGGAGGTATTATTAGATAGAGATCAAATGTGCAATCTAACCACAGTAAATGTATTTGGCTTTGTGCAAGACGATAAATTAGATAAGAAAAGATTATTTGAAGCTCAACGACTTTCTTTGCGAGCAGGGTTTCGGATGACCTTTTTAGACTTGGAGTTAGATCAATGGGATATAAAGCAAAAAAGAGATAGATTAGTAGGCTGCAGTTTGACTGGATGGCAAGATATGGTAAACGCTACTAAAATGACTAAAGAAGCAGAATCGGAATTACGAAAAAAATTAAGAGAAATTATTCATCAAGAAGCAGAGTACTATGCGAAACAGTTAGGGGTTGAACCTCCTTTGCTTATGACCACAGTGAAACCGGAAGGGACCCTTTCTCAATTACCAACTGTTTCCAGTGGAGTACATCATTCCCATTCTCCTTATTTTATCAGGAGGGTTCGCATTAATATATCTGATCCTTTACTTAAGGTGTGCGAAGAGTTGGGATATGATATCAAGCCAGAGAATGGACAAACTGAAGAAAATTGCCGAACAAAGGTGCTTTCTTTCCCTTGTAGTGCTCCGGAAGGAAAAACAAAAAGAGAAGTTTCCGCCTTAGAACAATTAGAAATTTATCGTTCTTTCCAAAAAGAATATACCGATCATAATACTTCAATTACTGTCCATGTACGAAATAATGAATGGAAAGAAGTGGAAGAATGGTTATGGAATAATTGGGATGATGTAGTAGCGGTAAGTTTTGTTTCTTTAGATAATAGTTTTTATGCCCAAATGCC
>DAOWEX010000044.1:0-8073 GCA_030638265.1 Atribacterota bacterium | reverse complement strand
GGAAGGAAAAAGAACTCTGGACTGATAAAAAGGGTGGTGAAAAGATAAGATGTTTTGAGGCAGCCAGTGCCCTGGATGAGGCATTATTTGTCAGTCAAGAGATTATAAAATTGAACAAGGAAGAGGGCAAAGCTTTTAAAGATTTTGCCATTTTATATCGGACCAATGCCCAATCGAGAGCCTTTGAAGAGATTTTTAATAAACAGGGGATCCCTTTTAAAGTAGTGGGTGGTTTAAGATTTTACGAAAGAAAAGAAATAAAAGATATTTTAGCTTATCTTCGCTTTATTTATGACCAAAAAGATTGGGTAAGTTTTTTAAGGATTGTTAATAATGCCAAATTAGGTATTGGCAAAATTACTTTGAGCAAGATAGAAGATTTAGTTAAAAAAAATGATTTAAATTTTAACCAGGCTCTAAAAAAGGGTTTAAAGGAAATAAAGATTTCCACAGGCAGAAGAGAAAGAATAAAGAAATTTACTTCTTTAATAGATAAATTTAGTCAAGAGAAAGAAAAAATTAAAGGTAGTGAAATTTTAGTAAAATTAATTCAAGAAATCGATTATTATAAAGAACTTAAAAAAGAAGGAGAATTCAAGGCTCAGAGTAAAATCGAAAATATAAAAGAATTAATTTTAGCTATGCAAGAGTTTGAAGAGAATAATCAGGATAAATCTTTAAGTGCTTTTTTAGAATATGTGGCCTTGATTACTGATATCGATCTTTATAAAGGAGAAGAAGATACAGTTACGGTTATGACCTTGCACAGTGCCAAGGGTTTGGAATTTCCGGTGGTTTTTATTACGGGCTTTGAAGAGGGTATATTTCCTCATTCTCGTTCCTTGAATAATGAAGAAGAATTAGAAGAAGAGAGAAGGTTGTGCTATGTAGGAATGACCAGGGCAAAAGAGAGATTATATTTAACTTATGCCTGGAGGAGAAATCTGAATGGTAATACATTATTTAATAGCGTTTCCCGATTTTTAACTGAAATTCCTAAGCATCTCCAGAAAAAAATGGGCGTTGAAAAGGTAGAAGAGATTTCTTCTCTTAACAAAGGAAGAGAAAAGATTGAGGTAGCCACAGGGGATAAGGTAAGGCATGCCGATTGGGGAATAGGAATTATATTAAGTAAAATAGATACTGAAAACGATATTTTTATAACTGTGGATTTTGAAAAAGTTGGATTAAAAAAGTTATCAATGAATTATGCACCATTGGAGAAAATATAGCGTACAGCGTACAGCGTTTAGTTTATACGCTGTACGCTAACCGCTATTTTTATTTCAATGCTTCTTCATTTATTTCGATTTCTGATTTGCTTTTTAATTCTTCCAATAGGTTATCAAAAGCCTCTTTTTGTTTAGTAGGCAGTAAGGTTTGAACGATGTCCTCTTTAACCTCTTCAAGAGCTTTAACGGTTTCTGGTTTTTTCTCAGTAATTTTTAGAATATGAAAACCGAAATCAGTCTTAACTACCTCGCTTAATACTTCTAATTCTAAAGCGAATACTACATCCTCAATTTCAGGAACAATTGTACCTTTAATTAAATATCCCAAATCTCCACCTTGGGCAGCGCTCGGACCAGTAGATTTTTCTTTGGCAATTTCGCTAAAATCTCCTCCGGCTTTTAATTGTTCCAGTATATCTTGGGCTTCTTCCTCGGTCTCTAATAAAATATTATATAAATGGACTTGTTCTTTTTCGGTGAAACTATCCTTGTTTTGCTCATAGTATTCCAAAACCTCTTCATCATTAACCTTTACTTTATCTAATATTTCTCTTTCTATTAAAACCTGCACTAATATTTGTTCGGTAATTTTTCTAATCTGTTCTATTACTTTTTCATCTTCTTCCAATCCCATATTTTTAGCTTCTTGAATTAATAATTTTTCTGAGATCATCTGGTCGAGCACCATACTTTTATCAAGCTGTAGTTTATAATCTTCTGGAACCTGTTCCCATAATTGATTAAATTCACCGAGAGTAATTGTTTGTCCGTCAAAAGAAGCCAATATCGTCTCAGGAGGTAAAGCAGTTTCGGTAACCTCTGGATCAGTTTCAGTAGTTGAAGTTCCTTCATCAGCTAAAATAGAAATAGGATTAAAAATTAAAAAGACTAAAAGGCATAAAGTTAAAATAGCTGCAGTTCTAAAAATGTTCGTAGATCTATTCATTAAAAAACTCCTCTCTAAAAAATATTAAATTTATATGCAAAAGATATTTTAAAGTCTATCATTTTTTAAAAATAATGTAAAGAAGATAATTCGCCTATTATAAAGTTGTATTTTAAACTTATTTTTTATATACTTATATTTAAGCAAATAAGTTAAAATTTAATACTTAATTACTTACTAGGAAATAAAGTTTGTTTTAAAAAAAGATAATAAATTTAAGTTAATCTTTAAAATAGGACAAAATAATAAATAATGATTTCCCCTTCTAATAATATTAAAAAGAAAATTGAAGAATTAAGAGAAAAGATAAGGTATCATAATTATCGTTACTATGTCTTGAATGATCCGGTAATCTCTGATGCTGAATATGACCAATTAATGAAAGAACTGATAGAATTAGAAAAGAAATATCCTCAATATATTACTGCTTCTTCCCCTACCCAAAGAGTAGGCATAGAGCCCGTCTCCGAGTTTTCCACAGTAAGACATATTACTCCAATGTTTAGTCTATCTAACGCCTTTTCCGATGAAGAGCTGATAGCTTTTGATCAGAGGATAAAAAAATTAGTTCCGCAACAAAAAATTGATTACGTGGTAGAGATGAAGATTGACGGATTAGCTATTGCCTTAGTCTATGAAAATGGTATCTTTATAAGGGGAACGACTCGTGGAGATGGGATAACCGGAGAAGAAATTACTTCCAACCTTAGAACAATAAAAACCATTCCATTAAAATTGTTTGGTGAAGATATACCATCTCGCATCGAGGTTTACGGGGAAGTCTATATGAAAAGAAGTGATTTTGAAAAGTTAAATGAAGAAAGAATGAAAAATGAGGAAAGTTTATTTGCTAATCCCCGGAATGCATCAGCTGGATCAGTTAGGCAATTGGATCCTCGAATTACTGCTCAAAGACCTTTAGACACATTTATTTATAGAGCCACCTTTCCTGAGGGACATAAATTTAATAATCATATGGAAGTTTTGAATTATTTGAAAAAAATTGGGTTTAAGATAAATCCTTATATAAAACTTTGTCAAGATATTAAAGAATCTATAAATTATAGTCAGGAATGGATAGAAAAAAAAGAAGACCTGGATTATGAAATTGATGGCATGGTTATCAAAGTTAATTCTTTAAGCTTAAGAGAAGAAATGGGTTCGACTACCCGAAGCCCTCGCTGGGCTATTGCTTATAAGTTTCCTGCTCAACAGACTACTACTAAAGTTCGCGATATTATTGTCCAGGTAGGGAGGACGGGCGCGTTAACCCCGGTGGCCATATTAGATCCAGTTAAAATATCTGGCTCAGTGGTGCAAAGAGCTACTCTTCATAATGAAGATGAGATTAAAAGAAAAGATGTTCGAATTGGGGATACGGTCTTGATTCAAAAGGCAGGAGAAGTTATTCCTGAGGTAGTAAAAGTAATCTTAGAGAAGAGGACTGGTCAGGAGAAAGAATTTGTTTTTCCTTCTGAATGTCCGGTATGTGGGTCGAAGGTGTTTCGACCAGAAGGTGAGGTAGTCTCTCGATGCAATAGTCTTAGTTGTCCAGCCCAGATAAAGGAAAGAATTAGACATTTTGCATCTCGAGATGCTATGGATATTGAGGGGTTAGGTCCAGCTATAATTGATCAGTTGGTAGAAAAAGGATTAATCAGAGATATTTCAGATTTATATTTTTTAAAAAGAGATGATTTAATCTCTCTCGAACGGATGGCAGAGAAATCCGCGGATAATTTATTAGATGCCATTGAAAAGAGTAAGAAAAAATCTTTAGTGAATTTGATCTATGGCTTGGGGATACGTTATGTGGGAGTTCATACCTCGGAAGTGATTACAAGATACTACCCCACTTTAGATAAATTTAAAAAAGCCAGCTTAGAAGAATTAATTGAAATTAATGAAATTGGGCCCAAGATTGCAGAAAGTATAGTTCTTTTTTTTAGAGAGAAGGAAAATTTAGCTATTATTGAAAGATTAAGAAGGGTTGGTTTGAACTTTGGTCAAGAAGAAAAAAAGAGAGAAAAGGGGAAAGAGGTACAGATTTTAACTGGAAAGCAATTTGTTTTAACTGGAACATTAAAGGACTTTACCCGTTCTCAGGCTACAGAAATGATTAGCAGATTAGGGGGAAGGATTACCAGTAGTGTTAGCGAGAAGACTGATTATGTGGTCGCAGGAGAAGATCCGGGTTCAAAATACCAAAAGGCCCAAAAAATTGGAGTACCTATAATTAATGAGGAAGAATTTAAAAAATTAATTGCTAAAAAAAGTTAAATGGTTATTTAGTTAACCAACAATTTATGCGATACAAATAAAATATGGAGGATGATATGACTAAAAAAATAATTAACAAAAAAGAGGTAGAATATGTAGCTCGATTAGCTAATTTGGAATTTACCGAAGATGAAAAAGAAGAATTTACCGCTCAATTAAACTCAATTCTGGATTATTTTTATAAATTGAATGAACTTGATACTGAAAATATCCCTCCCACAGCTTATATTGTTTCGATGCCTAATTTGCTTAATGATGATAAGGTCAAACCTTCCTTATCTCAAGAAGAGGTGCTTTCTAATACCCAATACACTAAAAAGGATTATTTCCAAGTTCCTAAAATAATATAATCTAAAATAAAGGACACAATTCATTGTGCCCCTACAAAAACAAAAAACAGAAATACAGAACAAGAGAAATATAAAATAAGATAGATTCCCGCTTTCGCGGGAATGACAAAACACTAATCTTAATTAAAGTCAGAGGAGGAAAGACAATTGACCTTAAATCAATTAACTGCTCACGAAGTTACCAGATTAATCAGAGAAAAGAAAGTCACTGCTCAAGAAGTTATCCAAGATATATTTGATCAGATAAATAAAATAGATAATTTAATTAAGGCCTTTCTAATCCTTGATCGTGAGAAGGCATTTCAACAAGCCAAAAAGATAGATACAAAGGTAAAAAATGGAGAAGAACTACCGCCTTTAGCTGGAGTAGCAGTAGCCATAAAGGATATCTTGGCGATGCAAGGAGTCGAGACTACCTGTGGTTCAAAAATACTTAAAGGTTTTTACTCTCCCTATAATGCCACAGTAATTAATAGATTAAAAGAAGCCGGAGCTATAATAATCGGAAAGACCAACATGGATGAATTTGCTATGGGTTCTTCAACTGAAAATTCAGCATTTGGCCCTACTCGTAATCCCTGGGATTTAGAAAGAGTGCCTGGTGGTTCCAGTGGTGGTTCTGCTGCAGCAGTGGCAGCTGATGAAACTCTTGTTGCTTTAGGCACAGATACTGGTGGATCTATTCGTCAACCTGCCTCTTTTTGTGGAATGGTAGGATTAAAACCTACTTATGGAAGGGTTTCCAGATATGGGTTAATTGCCTATGCTTCATCTTTGGATCAAATAGGTCCTATAACCAAAGATGTGATTGATTGTGCCTTAGCAATGAAAGTAATTAGTGGAATTGATATTCATGATTCTACATCAGCAAATATACCTGTGCCTGATTATCTAACTTCTTGTAGAGAGGGGATAGAAGATCTAAAGATTGGCGTTCCTCAAGAATATTTTATAGAAGGAATCGATCAGGAAGTTAAAATTGCTATAGAGAGGACACTTAAATTATTTGAAAGTTTAGGAGCAAAGATAGAGGAAGTCTCTCTCCCTCATACTGAATACTCTTTACCCGCATATTATCTAATTGCTACCGCGGAAGCAAGTTCTAATTTAGCTCGATATGATGGTGTACAATATGGTTATAGAGCAGATAATTATAAAGATTTATCCTTTATGTATAAGAAAACCAGGAGTGAAGGTTTTGGTGATGAAGTAAAGAGAAGGATTATGCTGGGGACTTATGCCTTAAGTTCAGGATATTATGATGCCTATTATTTAAAGGCTCAAAAAGTTCGGACTCTAATTAAAGAGGATTTTGATAAAGCATTTGAAAAATATGATATTCTTATTACCCCTACATCTCCCACCCCCGCCTTTAAACTAAATGAGAAGGTGGCTGATCCTTTGACTATGTATTTATCTGATATATATACTATCCCTATTAATTTAGCTGGCATTCCAGCCATTTCCCTTAATTGTGGATATAGCAAGAATAATTTGCCTATAGGTTTGCAAATTATCGGAAAGCCATTCGATGAAGAAACTATAATTCGGGCAGCTTATAATTTTGAACAAAATAGTGATGTAGAAAAGAAAAAACCAGAAATAAATCCTGCAAGATGCAAGGGGGACGTATAATGAAAGAAGATGTAGTAATTGGTTTAGAGGTTCATATTCAATTAATGACAAAAGCTAAAATGTTCTGCCATTGTAGTACTGATTATATTGGTAAGGAACCCAATACCAATACCTGTCCAGTATGTTTAGGTTTACCCGGTTCACTTCCCGTACTTAATAAAAAAGTATTAGAATTTGCCGTAAGAACTGCTTTAGCCTTGAATTGCAAAATAAATCAGATAAGTAGATTTCACCGAAAAAATTATTTTTATCCTGATTTACCCAAGGCTTATCAGATATCTCAATATGACCTTCCTTTAGGGGTAGGTGGATATATGGAAATATCTCTTCCCGAAAGTGATGAAAAACGCAGGATTGGGATTACTCGGGTTCACATAGAAGAAGATGCAGGTAAACTAGTTCATGAAGGAGACATTGCTTCCTCATCTTATTCCCTGGTAGATTATAACCGTTGTGGGATACCCTTGGCGGAAATTGTGACTGAACCAGACTTCCGTTCCCCTGAGGAAGCAAGAATATTTTTGGTAAAATTAAGGAGTATAATTCAGCACTTAGGAGTATGTGATGGAAATATGGAAGAAGGTTCATTGCGTTGTGATGCCAATGTTTCAGTGAGACCGGCGAAGTCCAAATCTTTGGGAACCAAGGCAGAGGTAAAAAATATGAACTCTTTCCGAGCGGTTAAAAAAGCCCTGCAATTTGAAGTGGACCGACAAAAGAAACTTTTAAGTGAAGGAGAAAAGGTAATCCAGGAAACAAGACATTGGGATGAATTGAAAAATATCACAGTCTCTATGAGGAGTAAGGAAGAAGCTCATGATTATCGATATTTCCCCGAACCAGATTTGCTGCCCCTTCAAGTAGATTTAAAGATGATAGAAAAAATAAGAAGAAGTCTTCCAGAATTACCTGAATCAAGAAAAGAACGTTTTATAAAGGTCTATCAAATTCCTGAATATGATGCTGAAATATTAACCTCGAGTAAGGCTTTAGGTGATTACTACGAAAAGGCTTCTTATTTGTATTCTAATGCGAAAATTTTAAGTAATTGGATTATGGGTGAATTAATACGTTATTTGAATGAAGAGAAAGTAGAGATAGAAGATTCTCCTATTTCTCCTGAAAATTTAGTGGCGATGTTGAAGTTAATAGATAAGGGAGTAATTAGTGGCAAAATGGCTAAAAATGTCTTTGAAAAGATGTTTAAAACAGGCAAAGATGCTTCTCGGATTGTTAAAGAGGGTAGAATTACTCAGATTACTGATGAAGATGAATTATTTGAAGTAATAGATAAAGTGATTAAGGAAAATCCCAGATCAGTAGAGGATTTTAATAAAGGGAAAGAAAAAGCTTTAAACTATTTAGTGGGCCAGGTTATGCGTTATACCAAAGGTAGAGCTAAACCCGATTTTGTATTTAATAACTTAAAACAAAGAATAATAAAGAAATAACGAGGTCAGACCTATATTTTTGTTAATTGATTACTTCCTCTTAAAAAGAGCAAAGAATCTATCCTGATATTGTTCGAATAATCCCCAGTTATCCAGTTCTTCTTTTAGTTTAATTGCTTCGAGTTCTCCTTTTTCTACCAGTTTAAATAATTTTTCTATTTCCTCCCGAGCGGTTAAAG
>DAOWEX010000020.1:0-2903 GCA_030638265.1 Atribacterota bacterium | reverse complement strand
TTCTCCATTATTAAGCGGATATGGTGATATTATATTGATTGCCTATCTATTAACTATACCTGCAATTGGAATGGTTATAGGTGGTTTTGCTTCTGGTTCACCTTATGCAAATGTGGGAGCTCAAAGAGAAATGGTAATGATGATGAGTTATGAACTCCCTTTAGTAACTACTGTGATTGCTATAGGGTGGAAATTGAGCCAGGCTTATCCCCAATTAAATGTCTTTTCTTTGGCTGTAATTAATGCCCATCCTATTTGGGGGTTAGTTGGGCCATTAGGTTTTATGGGAGTAATTCTTCTATTTTTTACCCTGGCAATAGTTACTCCAGGTGAACTATCTAAGATCCCTTTTGATGTCCCAGAGGCAGAGACAGAGTTAGCCGGGGGATTGTTGGTGGAGTATTCAGGGAGAAATTTAGCTCTATTTAGTTTAGCTGATGCGGTAAAGACAGTAGTAATGATTTCTTTAACTATAGTTTTATTTTTCCCGTATAATGTTGCTCACTTATTTGCTTTAAGTGGGGTATTTGCAATAATTGTAGACTCATTATTCTTTCTGGTAAAATTATTCTTAATAATGTTTATGGAAGTAACTTTTATCAGAGTTGCTGCTGCGCGGTTAAAAGTGGATCAAGTATCGTATGCTTATTGGGTCCCTTTATCAGTGATAGGATTACTTGGTCTCGCATTAATTTTTTTAGATACAGTTATAGTTTGAGGTGATAAAATGCCAACACCAATGGGATTTGAATTATTAAAACAATTATTTAAAAAACCAGCCACCAATGTATTTCCACTTACCTATTATCCTAAGTCAATACTAAAATTCTTAGAGAGAGTTAAAAAGGGAGAGGCCAAGTTACATCCTCCTGTAGAAATTCCTGAAAAATTTAGAGGGAAGATTACCTACGATAGAGATGAATGTATAGGTTGTAAATTATGTATAAAAGTATGTCCTACCAGGGCTATCGAGTTTATTCCAGAGAAAAAGAAGATTAAAATTCATATTTCTCATTGCATCTTTTGTTCTCAATGTAATGATATTTGCCCTAAAAATTGTTTGAAGATGAGTGAAGAGTTTCTATTAGCCGATGCGGATAAATCTTCATCCGGGTTTATTGTAGAATAAAGAGGTTTAATTTATTATTAGAAGAATATTATGTCTACAGTTTTTTAATAAGATTGAATTTTTTATCTTTTAATATTTTTATTATTTCTTGAGAACAATTTAAAATCTCTGGACTAATGGAAGTAGAGTAATCGATAATTTTAGGTTGTATACCGATGAAAATAATTTCCGGAGTAAAGTTTTTTAAATAAGAGATTAAAAAAGAAAGAGGGATACTGTGGGTAGTTAGATGCGTAATGCTAATTTTTTCGGGATTGATTATTCTAAATTCACCTGGCTCAAGGTCCATTTCTACTACATCAATAAGCACAACCAACTGCGGCTTATTTTTTTTCACGATTGAGGTGAAGTTTTCGGGAGCAACTCCACAATCAAGTGATAACCAGTTATTGTCTTTAAAATTTCTGGCGATAATTGATCCTATTCCATCATCACCTCGAAGTGTATTTCCAATACCCATTAAAAAATATTTTTTAGAATTCATATGATTTTACCTTTAAATTTAATTTACCAATAATATTAGTGAATAGTTGATAGCTGTTAGTTACTTGGTTAGCTGGTTTGCTGGTTAACTAGTTTAATATCAATTCATTAACCATATAACCAATTAAACAACTAACTATCTATTTACTAACGACTATGCTATCATAGTAAAAAAGATTTGACAATATTGAATAATATATATAAATTAAAAGAGAAAAAAGAAGGATTTTCACCATTAATGTAGAATAAATAGAATATGTAATTAGATAATATAAATATAAGTAATAAATCAAACTTTTATTTAGCCAGCAGTTAAGATAGGAGTATGATTTGATATGAGAAAAGCAAGCAGGATTTACAAAAGAAAAAGTAGAAGCAATCTGGAAACTTTAATTATTTTAATTGGTGCAATTATCATTTTGGGTGTGGCCTTCTATTTAGCTCGAGAAAGAAGCTATATCCCTCCTGAAGAGCAGGTAATTGTGGAAGAAGAGAAGGAAGAAGCTCCTGCCATAGAGGTCCCTATTGAAGTGCCTCAAAAGATAACAGTGGAAAAAGTTGAGGAAGGAGAGGAATCTCCAGAGATAGAGATAAAAAAAGAGGCTACTTCTGAAGAGAAACCTCCAGTTACCGAACCAGCTATGGTTAAAACCCCAGAAGCAGAGTCAGAGATAAATGTTTTAAAGGAGTCCGAAATAGTTTCAGAGAAGAAAATATATACTGTTCAGGTAGGGGCCTTTTCAGCAGAAAGAAATGCCCTTAATTTAGCTAAAGAGATAAAAGGTAAAGGATGTCAGACTTATGTAATTAAAGGAGAAACCCTTTACAAAGTTCAAGTAGGGGAATTCAGCAGTTACCAGGAAGCCCAAAATATTTCGCAAAAATTAAAAGAATTAGGTTATCCCATCTTTATAACTACGAGATGAGAAGAGGAAATTGTATTTTGAAGCAAAAAAATATTCCTTCTATTACTATAAATCGGTTATCTATTTACCATAGATGTTTGGAAAAAATAGCAGAAACAGAAAAGAAAAAAGAGTTAAAAATTATTTCCTCATTTGAAATTGCGGAAATGACCGGAATAAATTCAGCACAAATTCGTAAAGACTTAGCTTATTTCGGAGAATTTGGCAAAAGAGGAATCGGATATCCCTTAATAGATCTTAGTAGAGAATTAAAAAAGATATTAGGATTAGATAAAAAGTGGTCAGTTATCATTGCCGGAGCAGGAAATTTAGGTAAAGCCTTAATAAAATATAAAGGCTTTCAGAAAAGAGGTTTTATAATTAAG
>DAOWEX010000068.1:0-3035 GCA_030638265.1 Atribacterota bacterium | reverse complement strand
GTCTGGTTTTTTTTCTTGTGCAATTTTAGTAGCCTTAACTGCTTTATCCACTAAAGGATGTTTTGCACTACCTTTGGTGGAAAATGATAATATTGCTACCTTCGGTTCGATACCTATTAAAACCTTCCCCGTTTCTGCACTCGCAATTGCGATATCAGCAAGCTGTTCAGCATTTGGGTCCGGATTTATCGCACAATCAGCGAATATAATAACCCCGTTATCCCCATAGGGGCAATCAGGTATCACCATTACAAAAGAACTTGAAACAATATTTATACCAGGAGCAGTCTTAATGGTCTGTAAAGCCGGTCTAAAAACATCTCCAGTAGAATTAATTGAGCCCGCGACTAAACCATCTGCATCGTTATGATAGACCATTAATGCACCAAAATAAAGAGGATTTTCAAGTAATTGATAAGCTTCATCCAAACTCAATCCTTTATTTTTACGTAATTGATAATAAGATTTAGCATATTCTTTTATTTTATCGGAATCTTTTGGATTAATAATTTTTATTTGCTCGGGAAATTCAATTCCCAGGTCTTTTGCTTTAGATTTAATTTTTTCTTCCCTGCCTAAAAAAATAAGATTTGCAAAACCCTCTTTAACAATTGTTTCTGCCGCTTTGATCATTCGCGGTTCTTCTCCTTCCGGAAGTACAATGGTCTTGGGATTTTTTTTAGCATTTTCTCGAATAAGTTGGGATATTTTCATTTATGTTCTCCTTTTAATTAATGTTTATTAGTGTAAACATTAGTGTGGTATTTAGAGAAAGAAAAGAATAGTTTTAACTATTATTTTCTCTATCTTTTTTCCCTTGGCACCTTTCTTTCTATTTCTTTACGCAATACGATATACGCGATACGAATATATTACTATCATTTTTTTTATAAATTTTGTATAATTATAGCATAAAATATTTTTTAAATCGAGAAATTCTATGAAAACATTAGGAATTATTGTCGAATACAATCCTTTTCATAATGGTCATCTCTACCATCTATCCAAAGCAAAAGAAATAACCAAAGCAGATTATGTAATAGCAGTTATGAGTGGAAACTTTCTTCAAAGGGGAGAGCCAGCAATTATAAATAAATGGGTTAGAACAGAAATGGCCATAAATGCAGGCATTGATTTGGTAATAGAAATACCTTTCGCCTTCTCTACTCAAGATGCCAATGGTTTTGCTTTTGGTGCAGTAAAATTACTGGATTCACTCCAGATCATAGATTATCTATGCTTTGGTTCCGAAACTCACCATCTTGATATTCTTTATCCTATAAGCAAATTCTTGAATATTGAAACACAACCATATAAAGAACTTATAAGGGAAAAAAGTAAAAATGGCTATGAATATCCAAAAGTCAGGTCCCAGGCTCTATGCGAATACCATAGAATATTCGGAATAGACCATCTAAAAGAATTGTCGCCATTAAAATTGAGCAAAATATTAAATTGTCCCAATAATATTTTAGCTTTAGAATATATAAAGCACTTATTAAATTTAAATAGCAAGATTACTCCTGTACCAATAAAAAGAATAGGAGCAAGTTATCATCAAAAAACTATCAGGGGTAATATTTCTAGTGCTACTTCTATTAGAAATGAAATACTTAAGAGCGTAACTTCCCGTAAATATAATCCCTTCACTCTAAACAATAAAATAAAAACAACTATTCCTTCCTCAGTGTTTCCTATATTAGAAAAAGAATTTAAAGAAGGCAGAAACCCTATTAACATTAACTCCTATGAACAATATCTACTTGCTGTACTAAGAAGGATGTCATTAGAAGATATTTCTCATATCCATGGAGTAAACGAAGGATTAGAAAATAGAATAAAAAGGGCTTCTCTTAAATCTTCTTCTATTGAGGATTTAATTAATCAAATCAAAACAAGAAGATATACCCGCACTAAAATTCAACGAATACTCCTTCATGTTATGATGAATCTTTCCAAAGATGACGTAACATCTTTTAATAACTATGGACCTTTATATATAAGAATATTAGGGTTCTCAAAAAAAGGTAAAACCTTGCTAAGAATTATTAAAAAGAAATCGACTCTGCCCCAAATAACTAAATTATCTAATTATATAAAACAAATAAATTATCACAAAAACGATAAACAAAAAATATTATTAAAAATGCTTAATTTCGATATTGTTTCTACTGATATATATACCCTGGGGTACCAGAAAACAAAAGATAAGGTAGCTCGATTTGATTTTACTCATAACATAATTATCAAAGATAATTAAATTTTTTTATACTTTAGTATTTTTTTTATTTTCATAGTTTTATCAATTTCATTATTACATCATCAAAATTTTCCACCGCTATAACTCTTATACTTTGACTAAATTTAAGAGCTTCTTGATAATTTTCTTTGGGGACTAAAAATATATCAGCCTTTTGTTTTAAAGCAGAAATAATCTTTTGCTTAATTCCATCCACTTCAGTTATTTTTCCCTCAACACTTAAATTCCCTGTACCTGCAATCATCAAACCATTGCTTAAGTCATTTTCAGTTAACTGATTTAGTATCTCCAAAGCGATCATTAATCCAGCGGAAGGTCCCTTTATTTTATCTAAATCAATTTCAATTTTTATAGGAAATTTACATTGAAGATTGTAAGTAGTGGCATACATGCCAATACCCAATCTTTCTACACCATAGTCCATAGTAGGAAGTTCAATAAGTGGAACTGATATGGAGTATGTTAAGTTATTTCTTAAAAAGGTTATCCTAATAATTTGATTCATGGTATAACTTTGAATAATATTTGAAAATTCCTCAATAGTTCTTACAGAATACTGGTTTACCTTTACGATCACATCTCCTGGCATTAATTTATTTTTTGCCGGGCTATTCTCTAATATTTTTTTTATTACGATTCCTTTCCCTGAAATCTCTGGATTATATCCTGCTTTTTTTAAAGCAACAACTTTGGAAATCATCTTACTTTCCCGCATTAATTCTTCCATTATATCTATATATTCTTCTTGATCCACACCTTCTATCATATTTTCACT
>DAOWEX010000042.1:0-9491 GCA_030638265.1 Atribacterota bacterium | reverse complement strand
GCTCTCTTAACAATCTTTCCATATCAACAGCAGGCGAAAAAATTCTTTCTGCTACAGCATCATCTCTTCGATTGATAATTTCGTACAAAATTTTAAATCCTAAATAACTCATTCCGATTTCATATAGGTCAGGAAAGGCTAAAGCTATTTTGACCGCGGATTTATTTTCTTCTTTTACTATCTCGTTAAATTCTTTACCGGTATATCTCCCCGGTTTTTCTACTTTGTCCAATAATTCTTCAAATAATATTTTCTTTATATCCAAATTCTTCTCTCCCTAAATGCAAATTGGTTAACTAGTTAACCACCTTACCACTTTATCTTGTGCAATTCCACATTTAACAATATCCCTATAGCCAATAAATTAGAAATCATGAAGCTTCCGCCATAACTTAAAAAAGGTAGAGGCAATCCTGTAGCTGGCAACATTCCCATAGCCATTCCAATGTTTACTATTATATGAAAAAAAAGGAAAGCCACCGCTCCCGTAGCCAACAAAGTTCCTAATAAATCTCTTGCCTCAAGAGCTATTCTTGTTCCTCTCCATAATATAATCGCATAAAGTCCTAATAATAAGATAGCTCCCGCAAAACCTAACTCTTCTCCCACTACAGAAAATATAAAATCTGTATGCTGAGCAGGAAGAAATTTTAATTGGCTTTGCAAACCACTAAAAAGTCCCTTCCCTAAAAAGCCACCAGAACCAATGGCAATCTTAGATTGAATAACATTATAGCCACCCCCTAAAGGGTCCAGATTAGGATTAATAAATAAAAGCAACCTATTCTTTTGATATTCTTTTAAAATAAGCCACAAAACAGGAATAGAGGATAGGGCTGCTATAAAAGTCAAAACCAAATATTTTATCTTAACCCCCACCGTAAATAACATTATTATAAGAATGGCTAAATATACTACAGAAGTTCCTAAATCTGGTTGCATGAACACCAATAAAATTAATAACCCAGTGTAAGCGAAAGGCAGTAAATAATAGAAAAAATTATCCAATTTTGGTTTGTTTTTAGATAAAAAATCCGCTAAAAATATTATTAAAGCAATTTTAGCAAATTCAGAGGGTTGGAAATCAAAAGGTCCTATAGATAACCAACGTCTTGCTCCATAAGTTGACCTACCAAAAATTATAACCATTGCCAGTAAAACAATAACCCCAAAATAAATAACCGTTGAATACCTTTCTATCTGATGATAATCGATAAAAAGTATAACTGTTAAAAATAAAAATCCTAATATCATCCATAAGAACTGCCGTTTAACATAAAAAAACGGCTCCCCCCCCATAGATTCAATACGAGTTGAGCTATACAGCACCAGTATGCCATAAAAACAGAGGATTACCACTGCAAAAAGCAAAGTATAGTCTAAATTTTCAATTAATTTACTTAATTTTTCTTTCAACTTCCATCCTCCAAATCAGCTCCTGATACAAAAGTTAACCAAAGGTGCCAGGCACCTTTGGTTAACTTTTTTTATTTTTGGACATTAAAATATTTCTCCAGCATGGCGCGGGCTATGGGGGCAGCTGTTTCTCCCCCTTCTCCCCCATTTTCTATAAAAATGGTGATGCAAACTTCGGGGTTCTCATAAGGGGCAAATCCCATAAACCAGGCATGGGTCTCTCCTTGGGGGTTTTGAGCTGTTCCGGTTTTACCAGCTATCGATAGTTCCTTAACATTTGCCCGCCAACCTGTTCCTTTTAATATAGTAGCTCTTAATCCTTCTTTAACTATCTGAAAAGTATTAATGGAAATATCTACTTTCCTATATACTTCTGGTTTAACTTCTTTAACTACACTACCATCAGGAGAAATTATCTCTTTTACCAGATGTAATCGGTAAATCTCCCCTTCTGTAGTCATCGCACAAATAATACTGTGAATCTGTAAAGGAGTTAATAAAAGATACCCTTGACCTATGGAAAGATTTATAGTATCACCAGGAAACCATATCTGTTTATGCTCCCTCTGCTTCCATTCAGAGGAAGGGATTGTTCCTAGAGCTTCTGCTGGTAAATCAATACCCAATTTCTCTCCCAATCCAAATTTATGCATATATTTACTAAATCCTTCAATCCCCAGTTCTTTTCCCATCGTATAAAAATAAATATTGCAGGAATGAGCAATGCCATCGACAATGCTTAAACTGCCATGCCCTAATTCCTTCCAGCAAGTAAAAACCTGATCAGCTAACTCAAAAGTACCGGAACAATAGACTTTTCTCTTTCTATTGGTAACCCCCTCTTCCAGAGCAGCTATGGCAGTAACTACTTTAAATATTGAACCAGGGGCATAGACACCCTGGACACTCCGGTTGGTTAAAGGATAATCGGGGTCAGAAGAAAGTCTCTCCCAATCAGGATAAGAAATTCCACTGGCAAATAAATTAGGATTAAAAGAAGGTCTATTAACTAAAGCTAATATCTCACCAGTATAAGGATTACTTACTATAATAGACCCTCTTTTTCCGTAAAGTAAATTTTCTCCGTAGAGTTGTAGATCTCTATCAATAGTTAGAACCAAATCTTTGCCTGGTACAGGTTTCCGATGTAATAGCAGAGCTATTTCTCGGCCTAAGGCATCGACCTCAACTTCTTTTCCTCCTTTTTCTCCTCTTAAAATGTCATCATAATACTTCTCCAGCCCGGTTTTGCCGATTATATCTCCTCCCTGGAATTTGGGGTTATCCAATCTTTGCAACTCTTCTTTATCTATTTCTCCCACATGCCCCAGGCTATGAGCTGCTAATTCGTGATAAAGATAATTCCTCCTGGGTTGAACCTCTAAAACCACTCCCTTTAGTTCACCTTTTCTCTCTTCGATTTCAATTATTTTATCTTTCCTACAATCATCTAAAATCTTTACTGGCTTAAAGGGATTATCCGTATATTTTTTTACTTTTTGCTCAATAACTTCCTCGGAAAGGCCAATTATTTTACTTAATCTTTTACTTAATTCTTTTAAATTATCAACCTCCGCCGGAATTATCGAAACTATCACCGCTGGCCGATTGGTCACTAACATCTCTCCATAACGGTCATAAATATTTCCTCGAGGAGCATCTTCGACTAATGAACGAATGCAATTTTCTACTGCCCTTTTACTAAGTTCTTCTCCTTTAATCATTTGTAGATACCACAGACTAATAACTAAAACAGAAAAGCAGATGATAATAAATATTAATAACCAATTTAGTCGCTGTTTCACATCTTCTGGAACAGTAGAAGATTCCTTCATATTTTCTCCTCAATTTTATAAGGGAAACAAAAGTGCCAGGCATTTTTGTTTCCCTTTTGATAAAGTTTGATACCAGGATCATCTATAATCATTTATTTACCTGTATTTTACATTTTTTATATTTACATTTATAAAGCCAGGAAAGCATAAACCCAATCCCTGATACCATCACTATAGTTGCCCCGGATGCTAAATTAAACTGATAAGATAAGGTCAAACCCAACATGCCAAAGAGCACACTAAGAAGGACAGAAATAAACATCATCTTCTTTAGATTGGCAGTAAACTGCTTGCTTATCGCTGCTGGAATAGTTAATAAAGCAATTACTAAAATAATACCTACTACCCTCATCAGTACTACCACGGTCAGGGCAATCAAACATAAAAGAAGAAGATATAGTTTCTCGGTTGGAATTCCTACTACTGTAGCAAATTCATCATCAAAAGATAGGGCTAAAAATTCTTTATAAAACAGAAATACTACTTTAATTATCACTAAATCTAAGACCAACATTACCATTAAATCAGCAGAAGTCACCGTTAATATATTACCAAAAAGATAACTGAAAAGGTCTGGGGCATAACCTGGACTCAAGCCAATAAAGATAATCCCCAAGGATACTCCCAGTGCCCATAATATTCCAATAGCGGTATCCTCTGGTATCTTAGTACGTTTACTTATCAATCCCATAACCAGAGCAGAGGTAATACTAAAAGGTATTAAACCCCAAACAGGATTTATGCCTAAAAAATATCCTAACCCGATACCTCCAAAAGAGGCGTGGGCAATCCCTCCACTTATAAAGACAATCCTTTTTACTACCACATAAACACCCACAATCCCACAAGCAATACTAGCTAATAATATGGCTAATAAGGCATTTCTCATAAATTCATACTGGAAAATGTCCATCATTCTTTTTGTTACCTTTAAATTTTAATTTAAATTTCGAGTTTTCTAATTTTTTTCTTTTTTCTATTGATTTTTATCTTTTATTATTTTTAATGTTTTTTCAATACCCGGTGGGGAATACCGTGGGCGATCAGGTCTACCGGACAATGATAAGTCTCTTCTAAATCTTTTACACTTATCTCCTTGGAATTATGATAAAAAAGCCTTCGATTTAGACAGGCAATCTTATCCACATAAACCGAGACTGCACTAAGGTCATGAGTAACCAAAATAATAGCCATCTTTTCTTTTAACTTATCTAATATTTCATAAAATTCTGTTTGTAAGGGAGTATCGATACTCGCCAAAGGCTCATCAAGCAGCAAAATCTTAGGGTCAGTCACTAAGGCTCGGGCAATGAAAACACGTTGTTGTTGACCTTCAGAAAGTTTTCCTATCTGTTTCCCTTTAAATTCTGACATTCCGACAAGGTCAAGTACATCTTGTGCCTTTTGTTTATCCACTTTATTATAGGCCTTGTAATATTTACCCTTACCCAATCTTCCTGTCAATACCACCTCCCAAACGCTTATAGGAAATCCTCGATCAAAAAGACAGTGTTGTGGAACATAACCAACATATCCCCTGCCCTCTTCTGGCTTTACCCCTAAAATATTAACCTCTCCCTTGTTGGGTTGAACTAAACCGAGGACAACTTTAAGCAAAGTGGTCTTGCCCCCACCATTAGGTCCTATTATTCCTAAAAACTCATGTTGGCATACAGAAAGATTTATATCTTCTAACACAACAATATCATCATAATCTACCCAGACATTTTTTAAATTTATAACTTCTATTATAGTTTCTTGGTTTTTATTCTTTTTATTTTTATTATCCAGATTCATTATCTATTCATCACCCATTGCCAACCATTTCATCGGCTAATTTTTTAAGATTTTTTATATAATCCTGAGATAATGGATCAATTACTATAATCTTAATCCCTATTTCTTTAGCTACCACCTCGGCACTTTTAATATTAAATTGTGGTGAGACTAAGATAATAGATATATGGTAAGTTCTTGCTTGATCTATTATATGGACTAAATAGGCAGCGCTCGGCTCCTTACCTTCATCTTCAATTGCTAACTGAATAAGGCTATAATCCTTGGCAAAATAATTCCAAGAAGGGTGGTAAGATAAAAATGTTTTATTCTCCATCCTAATAAATTGAATTCTAATCTCCTCATCCAGCCTGTCTAAATTTTTAATAAATTCTATTGCATTTCTCTCAAAATATTCTCGGCTAGATGGGTCAATTTCAGCTAAGGCCTGGCAAATATTTTGTACCATAATTTTAGCATTTCGGGGAGAAAGCCATATATGGGGATCCTGGTCTATCAGCTTAATACCCTGTGAAGAATCACAAATTAACATTTCTTTATTTATCACCCTTATTTTGTCCATCCAGGCTAATTCAAAGTCTACTCCAGACCCCACTTTGACATATAATTGGGCTTGACTAATCCTTTTGAGTTGAACAGGTGTCGGCTCATAAGTATGAGGGTTAGCCCCTGAAGGTACCATAACTGTAACTTCTCCCACCTTATCCTTACCCACTTGCTCTACAAAATCAGCTAAAGGGATGATAGTAACTACTACCCCGATCTTCTCTTCTGATAAGGGTGCTCCCACTTCTGCTCTAACCGGTACAACCCCGGCTAAAAGCACAAGTACAAATACTGTTATTATTATCAACCATAAACATCTATTATATTTATATTTTATCATCTTTTCTCTATTAATTCTTTTTTCAAAAATGTAAAATTTTGTGCCAGGCACTTTTTTTTACATTTTTTACTTTAAGATTCTTTTTACGGCTAGAAAAATAAAAGGTGATAATAGGCTGTTATATAAAGCCTCGGGGAGGGCTACTTGTTTCAAGCTCCAAACTAAACTGTATTCAACCCCAAAAGCATGGAGTACCAAAAATATTAATATGCTCTGGCCAATCGAAATTATAAAAGTTATTACGGGAATAATAAATAAGATATGTTCAGCAAATATCCTTACTTTTAAAATTCCACAGATAAAACCTATTACAGTCTTAACCAGGGCATTTACACCTAATAGTCCAGTGGAAAAAATATCCTGCAAAAGACCAGACGCAAATCCAAAAATAGTCCCCTCTTCTGCCCCTTGTAACAGAGAAAAAACTATCACCACTAATAATATTAAATCAGGTTTCAGGCCCTGAATGGTAAATAAATTAATAAGGGTGAGTTGAATTAATAAGGCAGCTACAATTATTCCAATTTTCAGGTATGTTTTCATCATTCATCTCCTAAAATTTATCAACTAAAACGGTGCTTTATGAAGGGTGACAGTTGTCTTTGGTATATTGAATTGGGGTAACAATTTAAACATTTAAGATTAAGAGGACAGAAAGATTAATCCTGTTAAAATTATTATTATCAGTACTTTTTCAAATAATTAATATCTTTTACTTTTTATAATTATTTTTTGACTAATTATTGTTTATTTAGTATTAATCCGCTTCTTTTAAAGTAAATACTATCTTTCCTAAAACTACCAACCAGATAAAATAAAAAAGAGCTAAGACCCAAAAAACCCTCTTTGGTTGCTTAATTGATCTATAAATCCATTCCATTCCATGTTTTTGCATCCATAGTGGTGCACGCGGTATCCTCCCGGAAATAACATCAAAACTGCCGCCTACCCCCATACATACTGAAACATTTAATTTGTTTAAATTTTTAGCAATCCATTTCTCTTGTTTGGGCATACCCATTCCTACCAATAATATATCTGGTCTCTTCTCTTTAATCTCTCTAATAATCTCTGCTTCTTCTTGGGAAGCAAAATAACCATGATGGCTTCCCACAATCTTTAATCCGGGATAATGTCTGGTTAAGTTTAGGGATGCTTCTTCTGCTACGCCGGGAGAAGCACCTAATAAATATAGAGAATACCCTTTCTTTATTGCTAATTGGCATATATTGTTTATTATATCGATTCCAGTTACCCTTTCAGTCAAAGGATAATTTAGGGTCGTGGTGGCCCACAAAATACCTGCTCCATCAGGGGTAATCAAATCAGCAGATTTTAATATAGCATGATATTCCGGATCTCTCCTTGCTCGCAATATAGCCAGTGTATCTGGTGTAACCACCAGGTGAGGTTTTTTAGAAATCACAAATTCTTCGATCTTTTGAATAGTCTTTTGATTATCTATCTGGTCAATACCTACCTGAAAAAGTCTAACTCGATGATTAGAAGTATCCTCCCCTATGATTATTTCTCCTAATTTAACCTGTTTTGTCAATAATTCAAAAACTAATCCACCAAAAACTACCAACACTACTAAAAGATAGAGATTTTGGTTTATTGAAATTATCAGGGCAGAAAGACTTAAATATAGAGATGAACCGATAATAGTTAAATTAGCCCCTCTGGGAGAAAAGCCATAAGATTGTAACTTTTGTCGCAATCTACTCTCTGAAAATGAGGGATAATCTCCCTGACCTTGAACTTCTGGGCGGGCATAAGCCGCCACAATAGAATAAGAAAAATCAATAAGTGGAACCCCCAATATTAAAAGGGGTATTAATAGAGTTAAAGCAGCTGTGCTTTTTAATACACCAACAATAGCAATAATGGCTAATATAAATCCAAAAGACATATAATAAGAAGAGAATTTTCTCCGTGGCAGGTATCTGATAAAAATAAACGATACTGCTGCCAAAATTAAAGACAAAACTTCTGCCAAAATTAACCCTTGTCTTTGAATTAGGGAGACGGCTAAAAAAGTTAAAGAAGCAATGAAAATAATATAAGGGGTGATCTCTCCCCATTCATCCACCTGACCTATAGAGTTAGTAATGCTCATTAACCAGATTATGGTCAGAGGTATGGTTAAAAAGTTAAGATAAAGATACCCGCCGGATGAGGAAGGATCCCTTAAAAATTCTATTTTAACCCCGGAATATATTACAATTAGAGAAATCAGGATCTGGAATATAAGCTTATTTCCTGTAGAAAGTTTTTTCTTTTTATCGACTCTCCCCAGGATAATCATCAGTGCACTTGCTACAACAATACCTATAATCTTGTATATTATTCCAAATTCAGACATATATTTATTCCTTAATATTCCTTAATTTATATTTTTACATCTTGTTAATATTTTAATTCTACAAAAAATAAAAAAATCCTCTTTTTGTAAGCCATTTTTTTAAATTATTTAAGGAAGGGGTTGCCTTTTAAACCAATCGACTGTCTTTTTTAATCCTTCAGATAAATTAACTTCTGATTGCCAGCCCAAAACCTTTTTGATCAGTTGACAATCCAGGATATTCTTTCTTAAATCCCCTGCCCGAGGAGGTCCATAATTTGCTGGATGGGGAAATTTTATAATCTCCTTTAAAAGATGAAGAAGTTCATTTACCGAGGCCCCGACCCCGGTGCCCAAATTAAAACTATTGTTATCAATATTATAAATATTATACGTAGTTTCTTCTACAATTTTCTCTTTCTGAATAACTTTAGCTAATTTTAACATATTTTTGATTGCGAGTAAATTAGCCTGGGCTACATCTCCTACATAAACATAATCTCTTATATATTCTCCATCACCATTTATGGTGGGAATCTTTCCTTTTAACATCTTCTCTATAAATATGGCAATAACTCCTGCCTCACCATAAGGGTCTTGACGAGGCCCATAAACATTTCCATACCTCAAAGATACATAAGGGAGATTATAATTTTTCCTATAAAAATCAAGATAATGTTCTACTGTAACTTTGCTAATTCCATAAGGAGATAAAGGTTGGAGAGGATGGGCTTCGCTTACCGGAAAATGCTCTGGTTCTCCATAAATTGTCCCCCCGCTGGAGGCAAACACTATTCCTTTAACCTGATAATCTACACAGCATTGCAGTAAATTTAAGGAACCCAAGATGTTGGTTTGGGCATCAAATAAAGGATCTCTTACCGAGAGAGATACACTAATCTGAGCTGCTTGGTGGCTAATATAATCAGGTCTTTCTTGCCAAAATACTTCTTCTAATCCTTTTTTATTAGTAATGCTTAATTTATAAAATTGGGCATCTTCATTTAAATTTTCTTCTCGCCCTGAAGAGAGGTCATCAACTACTACAACTCTATAATTATTCTTGATAAGCAAATCCACAATATGTGAACCGATAAAGCCTGCCCCACCGGTAACCAGAACGGTAGTCTTTTCATTTTCACTTGCTTGCTCTTTTCTCTTTTTTAATTTCATGTTTCTTTTCCTTTCTGCTACAAAAAGTTAACCAAAGGTG
>DAOWEX010000052.1:0-2998 GCA_030638265.1 Atribacterota bacterium | reverse complement strand
ATTTATGAATATAATCCTGATATTATCTCTTTTGGGATGGCAAAAATAGTAGATAAAGAATTAATCAAAAGAGAAAAATTTAGTACTAAACTTTCTTTGCCTTTACGGTCAGCGGTACTATGTCCCGGATGTCCTCACCGGGCAACTTATTTTGCCCTGAAGAATGCCATAAAAAAACTAAAATTAAAAGAGGAAGAGATAATTTATTCCACTGATATAGGATGTTATGCATTGGGTTTAGAACCCCCCTATAAGATGGGGGATTACTGTATTTCCATGGGGTCCAGCATAGGTATTGGCTGCGGATTTTCTAAAGCGACTAATCAAAGGATTATATCTTTTATAGGAGATTCTACCTTCTTTCACGCCGGTGTTCCAGGATTGATTAATGCTGTCCATAATAAAGATAAAATTTTATTAGTAATTATGGATAATAGAATAACCGGAATGACTGGGGGGCAACCTAATCCCGGTGTACCCGTAGATGGAATGGGTAATCCGGCACCCGAGGTTTCTATAGAGGAGATCGTCCGAGGAGTAGGTGCAGGTTTGGTAAAGACTATTAACCCGGTTAATTTAAAAGAGGCAGAAGAAATATTTAAAGAAGCCCTACAATTTGAAGGTATAGCAGTGATTATTACCAAACATCCCTGTGCCATGATTACCGATGCAGAAAATAGGAGAAAGGGAATCAGTATTAAATATACCATTAATCAAGAAGAGTGTATTAAATGTATGATCTGTGTAAAGAATTTTACCTGCCCGGCAATTTATGTAGATAAAGATGGTTCAATCAATATTAATCCATTATTATGTGATGGGTGTGGAGTATGCACTCAGGTATGTTCCAAGAAAGCGATAGAGGTGAAAAAATGAAAAACATTTATAAAATTCATTTTATTGGAGTAGGAGGTCAAGGGACTATTAAGGCCTCTACTATTGTGGGAGAAGCAGCGATGAAAAAAGGTTTGAATGTAGTAATAAGTGAAGTTCACGGAATGGCTCAAAGAGGAGGAACAGTAGTAACAGAACTTAAAATTGGTGAAGTCCATAGTCCTCTAATTGAAGAAGGTGCAGCGGATTTATTGATAGCCTTTGAACCGACAGAAGCTCTAAGATCTTTAAATAAGATAAATAGGGAGTCTTTTGTTATAGTAAATAGTGCTCCTATCGTACCCTTTACTGTTTCACTTGGTATCTCTGAATATCCTGAACTCTCTTTAGTATTTGAAGAATTAAAAGTTAAAATAAAGAATTTAATAGTAATTGATGCTCAGAAAATAGCCAAAGAAGCAGGGGATATTATTTCAGAAAATATGGTTCTACTCGGAGCTGCAGTAGCTATTCCCAATTTTCCAGTAAATAAAGATTTAATTATTCAGTCTATGAAAGAAAACTTACCTCACAAAAGTATTGAGACAAATTTAAAAGCCTTTGAAAGAGGATTTAAAGAAGTAAAAAAAAGGAGGAAAACACTTTGGAATTTAATGCTAATTTAAAAAAGATAAAACCCTCAGGTATAAGAAAACTGTTTGATTTAGCTCAAGAAAAAAAAGATTTAGTTAGTTTCGGGATAGGAGAGCCTGATTTTGTTACCCCGATTCATATTCGGGAAGCAGCCAAAAAGGCTTTGGATGAAGGGTATACTCGCTATACCCCTAATTTAGGGTTTCCGGAATTTAGAAAAGCTTTAGCTATTAAATTGAATCAAAAAAATAAAATTTCGGTTATTCCTGAGGAAGTGGTGGTGACTTCCGGGGGGACTGAAGCTTTATTTTTTTCCTTTTATACACTTCTAAATCCTGGAGATGAAGTAATCATCCCTGATCCTGGTTTTGTAACTTATGAATCTCAAGTTTATTTTGCGGGAGGGACACCAGTACACTTCCCTCTGCGGGGAGAAAACAATTTTCATCCCAATTTGGAAGAATTAAAGAATTGTGTCACCTCCAAAACCAAGGCGATACTCCTAAATTCTCCCAGTAATCCTACCGGGGCTGCTTTTGATGAGAATGAGCTATTAGCTATAGCTCAAATAGCTCAAGAAAAAAATTTAGTTGTAATTAGTGACGAGCTTTATGAAGATATTATCTATGATGGCAGAAAACATGTCAGTATCGCTTCTTTGCCCGGAATGAAAGATCGAACCATTTCTATCTTTGGCTTTTCCAAAAGTTATGCTATGACCGGATGGAGGCTGGCCTATCTTGCTACAGAAGCTAATTTAGTGAAAGAGATGACTAAATTGTTGCAAAATACTGCGGTATGTGCCAATTCTATTGCTCAGAGAGCGGGCCTGGCAGCTATACAGGGTTCGCAGGATTGTGTTAAGGAGATGTTTGCCGCTTATAATGAAAGGAGAAATGTTTTAGCCAAAGGGTTAAATGAAATTCAGGGTTTGAGTTGTTATGCACCTGAAGGTACTTTTTATGCCTTTGTAAATATAAAAGAGACTGGAATGGCTGCTGAGGAATTATCTATGTACCTCTTAGAAGAATGTAAAGTGGTAACTGTCCCCGAAACTTCTTTTGGCGAACAAGGGGAAGGTTATATTCGCCTTTCTTTTGCTACTTCCTTAGAGGATATTAAAGAAGGAATAAAAAGAATAAAAAAAGGCATAGAAAATATAAAAAAATAAAAAATGTAGGACAGGCGTCTCGCCTGGGTCTTAAATCAAAAATTTAAAAGTAGAAGCGAAAAACCATAATTCAAAATTCAAAACTTTCTTACATAAAGTACTGTTTTTGGAGTAGGGGTCGGATTCATCCGACCCGGATATTTTAGTAATTTCTTTAACTGGTTCGACAATTCAAATCCCTATATGCTATATGTTAAAATGCGAGATACGAATTCAGTTTTGCGTTTTTCGTTTTTCACTATATACTTGTACGATAATAATAACCCTGATATTAACTAAATATGTTAAAGTGATACTGGAAGAGTTTAGCCTGGGTTGGTCAGCCATATACTGGAACCATCCGGAGGATGAGTTCGTTAT
>DAOWEX010000012.1:0-7477 GCA_030638265.1 Atribacterota bacterium | reverse complement strand
GAGAATGGCCGAAGATGTAGCGGAGTATTTAGAAGAAATTAATATAAAAGTTAGATATCTCCATTCAGAAATAGAAACGTTAGAGAGAATTAACATCTTAAGGGATTTAAGATTGGGTAAATTTAATGTATTAGTAGGAGTTAATCTTTTAAGAGAAGGATTGGACCTACCAGAAGTATCTCTGGTAGCTATATTGGATGCGGATAAGGAAGGATTTTTAAGGTCAGAAACTTCATTGATTCAGACAATGGGAAGGGCAGCTCGGAATATAAATGGAACTGTTATTTTGTACTGTCAAAATATTACTGGTTCAATAAGTAGGGCCGTAAAAGAAACCAATCGAAGAAGAAAGATACAATTAGAATATAATCGACAACATAATATAATTCCTCAAACTATAATCAAACCAGTGCAAGAATTTGCCATCATCAATAATTTAGATAACTTCCAAGATGTTTCTACTGTCAGTGAAGAACGAGGAAAATATTTGAGTCAGGATAATCTAAGAATTTTGATAAAGTCTTTAGAGAAAGAGATGAAACAAGCTGCTAAAAATTTAGATTTTGAAAGAGCAGCCTTACTTCGAGATGAGATTAGAAGGTTAAAAAAAGAAAAAACCTTATTCGGGAGAAAAGATTAATGGTTCAGACTAAGATAATAATTAAAGGTGCAAGAGAACACAATTTAAAGAACATTAATTTAGAAATACCCAGAAATAAATTAATAGTTATTACTGGATTGAGTGGTTCTGGTAAATCATCCTTAGCTTTTGACACTATCTATGCAGAAGGCCGGAGAAGATATATTGAATCCTTGTCTTCTTATGCTCGTCAATTTATGGAGAGAATGAAGAAACCTGATGTAGATTACATTGAAGGGTTATCTCCTGCGATTTCTATTGATCAGAGAAAGGCAAGTAAAAATCCTCGTTCTACAGTTGGAACGGTAACAGAAATTTATGATTATTTAAGGTTGCTCTTCGCCCGGATTGGGATACCCCATTGTCCAGAGTGTGGTCAGCAAGTGAGCAGACAGACAGTTGAACAGATGGTTGATCAAATTCTAACTTTCCCCAAAGAGAAGAAAATACAGGTTTTAGCCCCGGTGATTCGTTTTAAAAAGGGTGAACATAAAAAAGTATTTGAAGATATTCAAAAGAAAGGATTTGTTCGGGTGAGGGTTGACGGTGAGGTTTACGAAGTAGAAGAGGAGATAAAAATAGACAGGTATAAGAATCATGATATAGAAATTGTAATAGATAGACTGGTAGTAAAACCAGAAATAGAAAGTCGCTTAGCCAGTTCTATTGAGACTGCTTTAAATCTAAGTGATGGGATAGTGATAATTGATATAGAAAGGGAAGATGAAAAGATGTTTAGTGAACATTTTTCTTGCCCTCGTTGTGGAATTAATTTACCAGAGATTGCTCCTCGAATATTTTCTTTTAATAGTCCTTATGGGGCATGTCCCACTTGTAGTGGTTTGGGATTTAAAATGGAGTTTGATCCCGAATTAATTGTGCCAGATAAAAGCAAATCAATATTACAGGGAGCTTTAGTCCCCTGGGGTGAAGTAAAAGGAAAATACCTCTACCATATATTAAAGGGTTTAGCTGACTTTTATGGTTTTGAACTTACTATTCCTTTTGTTGAGCTAAACCCCAAATATCAAGAGATTATATTATATGGCTCAGGAGAGACTAAAATACCTTTTAAATACCAGAATGCTGAACAAAATACCTATTGGCTTCATGAGAATTCTTTTGAGGGGGTAATTAATAATTTAAAAAGACGGTATAGAGAGACCAAATCAGAATATATCCGTTCAGAGATACAAAAGTTTATGACCATCAGGCCTTGTCCTTCTTGTAAAGGGAAAAGACTGCGCCCAGAAAGTTTAAAAGTAACTATTGATGGTTTCTCCATCGCTGATATTGCCGAATGGTCAGTTAAACAGAATTATAATTTTTTTGAAAATTTAAGGTTGAATAGGAGAAAAAAGATTATTGCTGGTCAAATATTAAAAGAAATAAAAAATAGATTAAGTTTTTTAACCAATGTAGGGTTAGACTATTTAACTTTATCTCGTACATCAGCTACATTAGCTGGTGGGGAAAACCAGAGGATTCGTCTGGCTACTCAGATTGGCTCGAGTTTGACCGGTGTACTTTATATTTTAGATGAACCGAGTATTGGTTTGCACCAAAAGGATAATTATAAACTTTTACAGACTCTTATAAAGTTGAGAGATTTAGGGAATACGGTGATAGTAATTGAACATGATGAGGCAACAATAAAAGTTGCTGATTATATTGTAGACCTTGGACCCGGCGCAGGGAGACACGGGGGTTATGTAGTAGCAAAAGGAAGTTGTCAAGATATAATGAAAACTGAGGAGTCTATTACAGGAAGGTATTTAAGCCATCTCAGTAAAATTAATATACCCTCGAAAAGGAGAAAGGGGAATGAGAGATATCTAAAAATTATTGGAGCTCGCCAGTATAATTTAAAAAACATCGATGTCTCTATACCTTTAGGAACATTTACTTGCATCACTGGAGTATCTGGTTCAGGAAAAAGTACTTTGGTCGAAGAAACATTGTATAAAGCTTTAACCAGAGAAATTTATAAAAGCCGAGTCCACCCGGGTGATTACGATAAAATTGAAGGGGTTGAGAATATTGATAAAGTAGTAATTATTGATCAATCACCTATAGGCAGAACTTCCCGTTCTAATCCTGCTACTTATACAGGGAGCTTTACCCCCATTAGAGAGATTTTTACTAAAACAAAAGAAGCCAGGATAAGAGGTTACCAGCCAGGTAGATTTAGCTTTAATGTGAAGGGGGGAAGGTGTGAAGCCTGTCAAGGTGGTGGAATAGTAAAAATTGAGATGTATTTCTTACCCGATGTATTTATTCCTTGTGAAGTTTGTAAGGGTAAAAGATTTAATCGAGAAACTTTAGATATAAAATACAAAGGTAAAAATATTGCTCAAGTGTTAGATATGACTATAGAAGAAGCTTTGGAATTTTTTATGGCAATTCCTTCGATTAAAAGAAAATTAAAGACCTTATATGATGTAGGATTAGGATATATAAAATTAGGGCAGTCAGCTACTACACTATCAGGTGGTGAAGCACAAAGAGTCAAATTGGCTAAAGAACTAAGTACCAAGAGCACCGGGAAGACCTTATATCTTTTAGATGAGCCAACTACCGGATTGCATTTTGATGATGTAAAAAAATTACTTAATGTTTTAGATCGATTAGTAAGAGCTGGAAATACTGTTTTGGTGATAGAACACAACTTAGAAGTAATTAAATCAGCAGACTATATTATCGATCTTGGTCCAGGAGGGGGAGAAGAAGGAGGAAGGATTGTAGCCGAAGGCACCCCTGAAGAATTAGCCCATAATAAAAAATCATTTACTGGAGAATTTTTAAAAAAAGCATTAAATTAGTCGTTAGTGAATAGTAATTCGTATCGCGTATTGCGTATGGTGGCACTCAATAATACTTGAGTGCCACCCGTGAAGAAAATCAGAAGTTACAAGGGGTAATACATTGTGCCCATAAATTAAAATGTAGAGGTCTTATCTACCAGGCTTGCATAACCAGATAACAGTAGGACAGGCGTCTCGCCTGTCTAAAGGATGAAAACTATGGATATTAAATCAAAAGTAAACAAATTACCTGATACCGGCGGAGTTTATTTATTTAAAGATAAGGCAAATAAAATAATATATGTAGGAAAAGCAAATTCTTTAAAGAGTAGAGTTTCCTCCTATTTTAGCAATTCCTCCCAGCGATCTCTCAAGGCAAACAAGATGGTTAAAGAGATAATGGATGTTGAATATATACCTACTTCTTCTGAAGTGGAAGCACTTATCTTAGAAAGTAAAATGATAAAGAACAACAACCCATATTATAATACTCAATTTAAAGATGATAAAAGCTATCCTTATATTAAAATAACTTTAGGAGAAGATTTTCCGCAAATATTTTTTCATCGGAAGATTAATCAGGAGAAAAAAGAAGATAAAGCTATTTACTTTGGTCCTTTTGTGGGCGCAGAAGATACTCGAGCAGTCATAAAAGTAATAAGGCAGATATTTAAAATTAGAGGATGTAGAAAAAAAAATTTAAGAGAAGCCAGGATTTGCCTGGATTACCAAATAGGTTTATGTTCAGCTCCTTGTGCCAAAATGATTAGCAAAACAGAGTACCAAAAAAGGGTGAAAGAAATCTGCCTTTTTTTAGCAGGGGGGAAAAAGAGATTACTCCATAATTTTTATCAGGAAATGAAAGAGGCGTCTAACCATATAAATTATGAAAAGGCTGCTAAAATAAGAGATAAAATAAAATCCCTTGAAGAAATATTAAAAAGTCAAGAATTAAATTACTACAGTAAGGATAAAGGAAATGAATATTTTCTAAAAAAGATAGAAGAAGTAGAAGAAAGTGAAATTAAAAAGGGTAAACGAGCAATTTTTGATTTAAAGCGCAAATTAAATTTGAAAATACTTCCAGAAAAAATTGAAGCTTTCGATATCTCTAATATTCAGGGGAAGTTACCTGTTGGTTCTTTAGTAGTTTTTGAAAAAGGTAGACCTAAAAAGCAGGATTACCGAAGATTTAAAGTAAAGAAAGTTAATAGAATTGATGACTATGCGATGTTGCAAGAGGTAGTAGAAAGAAGATATAAAAGATTATTATCTGAAGGAAAAGAGTTGCCCGATTTAATCCTAATTGATGGAGGAAGGGGACAACTTGTTGCTGTAGAAAAGATATTAAACACTTTAAGCCTTGAATTACCGGTAATAAGTATAGCTAAAAAAGAAGAAGAGATATTTAAACCCGAAGTTTATGAGCCTATAATTTTACCTCCTGATTCAGAAGCTCTTTTTTTATTGCAAAGGATTAGAGATGAAGCCCATAGATTTGCTATAACTTATCATAGAAGGATAAGAAGTAAGGAATTGCGTAATTCAAAATTAGACCTTATCCCAGGAATTGGTTCTAAAAGAAAAAGATTATTATTAAAATATTTTAAAAGCATAGAAGAAATAAAGAATGCTTCTACGGTTGAGATAAGTAAGATACCAGGATTTGGAAAAAAGATAGCTGAAACGATTAAAGCAGTTTTGGAGGTAAGAAAATGATATTAAATTTTGAAGGTAAAAAACCAATAATAAATGAGAAGGCTTTTGTTGCGGAAAATGCTAACATAATTGGGGAAGTTATAATAGGAGAATATGCCAGTATTTGGTATAATGTGGTATTAAGAGGTGATATTGCTTCGATTGTTATTGGAAAAAATACCAATATACAAGATGGTAGTGTGGTCCATTGTGATATGGGTGTATCTACTATAATAGGAAGTAATGTTACTGTGGGTCATAATGTAGTGCTTCATGCCTGCAAGATAGGAGATGGTTCTTTAATAGGCATTGGTGCAATTGTGCTTGATAAAGCAGAGGTAGGAGAAGGGGCTATAGTGGGAGCTGGGGCAATAGTAACACCAAGGACTAAAATACCGCCATATACTATGGCTTTGGGAATACCTGCTAAGGTAGTGAGAAATCTAACTAAAGAAGAAGTTGAAAATTTAAAGAAACATACCTGGGGTTATGTAGAATTAATGAAAAAATATAAGTAATAATCGTATCTCCTATCTCGTATTATAGCGTATAGCGTATTTAGTTAGTTGATGAATTAATTTATTTGTAAAAAATACCAAAAGGTGTATATAATAATAAATAATTATTATAAAAAAATATTTAATAAACAGCTAAATCGAGCGATAGGAGGCTAAAGACTTATGAGACATAAATCAGTTGCTGATGTTGCTTATGAAATATTAATTAAACATAAAAAACCATTACATTATCGGAAAATTGCTGAAGAGCTAATAAAAATAAAACCCTTAAAAGTTAAAGAGCCCTATTATGCCGTGAATGCTTCTATGAGTGGAGATAAGAGATTTATGAGGACAAAAAGGGGGATTTGGGGCTTGGTAAGATGGAAATATAAAAATGCAAATATTAAATATTCTCTTACCAGTTATTGTTTGAAAGATGGAACTATGTTTTTAACCAGTTATATGAGACCTTTTTTCTCAAGGGATAAAAAAATTATTGAAGTTACCTTTATAGATAAAGAAGGAATCGAAATAGAAGCAGCAGTAAATAATGAACTTAATTGTATAATTGGGTTGAAAGAATGGTACAAAAAGAAGGAATTAAGGGTTAACGATATTATTTTTATCGGCCTAATTGATTATGATAAAAGTAAGTATTTTTTAGTGACTGAAAATGAAACCTTAATGAAGCCACAGGAGGAATTAAGTGAAAAAATATTTAAAATATTAGAAGAAGAAGGACATCCCCTCTCCTATAAAGAAATTTGTGAAAGAGTGTTGGAGGTTGAAGTAAAGGAAGACAATTTATTTTACAAATATATTATTGATATTTTAAGAAAAGACCCGCGATTTGTTGAAGACAAAGAAGATATTTGGGGTCTTTTTAATTGGCTGAGTGAAATAAAAAAATTACAGGTAAAACTTATCACTACCGAAGATAATGAAAATTTCAAACAGTTAATCCAAAAAGTATTTGAATTTTTAGGATTTGAAACTTCACTTATATCAGAAGGAAAAACATCTTTTATTTTAATAAAGGCACAATTAGATTACAAGACTTACAATTTAATTGTTGACGGGAAGATATTAGATAAAAAAAGCAAAAGAATACAAAAATATGAATATTGGGATGAACTGGGTAAAGCCAGAGAAAAAAATAACGCATATTTTTCAGTAATTATTTCTAAAGATTTCGATTATAATAAACTTAATAAAAAAACAGATGAATATAAAGTTGTGTTATTTGAGCTGAGATGGTTAGATAGCCTCATAAAAGAACATAATAGATTACCATTCTCTTTAAACAATTTAAAATTAATCTTTTCACCAGATAATTCCGTGGAGAATAATATCTATCAGTTATTTGAAAGAAGAAAACAAATTCACAATAAAATAAAATTAATTAATATAATAATTAAGGTATTAAATGAAAATAGTAGTAAAAAATTGTATCTTAATATTGAATCATTAACTAAAATCATTAATCAAAAAAGTATGGAATATTTTGAATATAAAAAGGTGCAAAAGTCCGAAGTAGAAGAAATTACTGAAATGCTTGCCTTAGAACCATTAAATATATTACAAAAAACTGAAATGGGCAGCATTATATTGAATTTTAAACCTGAGTTAGCCAGAGAAAGATTGAATAAAATAATTAAGGAAATGTTTTAGTATAATGGAGATAATTTAATGAGAATAAAATGGTTGGGCCATTCCTCATTTTTAATTGAATCTGAAAGGGGAATTAAAATTATTACCGACCCTTTCGATGAAACATTGGGCTATAAACTACCCCGAATTAAAGTAAATATTGTCACCGTAAGTCATGAACACTT
>DAOWEX010000073.1:0-3640 GCA_030638265.1 Atribacterota bacterium | reverse complement strand
TCCACAGACTGTATTTTATGCATTGTTGATATAATACTACACCAATTATCCAGGAGACAACTGCAATTATATTTACTCCATGATAATACCAGTATTTTCCTTTTTTATAGATATCTTCCACAAAATATTTTCTCTTGCGAAAAATGAAATAATCAGCCAAAACAATACCGAAGACGGGGCAGAACATCGCTCCGATAAATAGTAAAAAATTTTCATATTGCTCTATAGGAAATATTAAAGCCACTAAAGTCCCTAAAACTCCCCCTATAATAACTCCTCTCCTCTCACCTAATTGAGGGAAGATGTTTAAAGAAGAAACGGCGGTAGAATAAATATCTAAAAAAGTAGTAGTAAAAGTAGAAAATAATACTATTACCAGGGCAGCAACTCCCAGGCCCAGATTAAGAAGCATAGGAATAGGGTCAGCACTACCAGTTGCCAGAGCAGCAGAAAGTCCTACAAAATACATCCAGGAACTGACCAAAAAATACCCCCACCAGGTACCCCAAAAGGCAGTGGAAGTATTTTTGGAAAATCTGGAATAATCGGCTACCAGCGGTAACCAGGAAATGGGCATAGCAATTACAATATCTAAGCCAATAGCAAAAGATAAATCGGAAGTTGAAGGTATACGAGCTAATTCCGTAAAACTATGTTCCTTAAAAACTACATAAGTCATTACTACACACAGTAAAAGCAAGGCAGATACTGATATTTTATGCAGCCACTTCCAGGTCTTATGACCAAAGAAGGCCCAAAGAGTAGTGATGATTCCGGCCAGGACTATCCATAATTTAAAATTAGAATAATTAAAAATTTTTTGGCTTATTACTTCCGCAGATTTTGCACAAATGATAAGCATTATTGCTGTCCAGCCGATTAATTGAACCACATTTAAAAAAGCCGGTAAATAAGAACCTCTGTTACCAAACGAGGGTCGTACAGAGACCATAGAAGGAATACCCTGTTCGCTGCCAATTATTCCTCCTAAAGCAAAAGGAGTATTCCCAATGACATGTCCTAATAAAATTGCCAAAATTCCTGCTCCTAAACCAAGAGGGACAAGAATTCCTCCAGCTAAAATCTCAGCCAGTGAGATAGCTGCTCCACTCCATAACAAAATAAAGTCTATTCCCGCAAGATTTCTCTCTTCTTTTTTAATAGGTTTTATTCCATTCAAGTTAACCTCCTCCTTATTCTATTATTTTATTTTTTAATAAAAAATAAAAAACCGCAGACCTGATCTTTCAATCAAAACTGCGGTTTAATTAAAACGCTGTTGTTTTAATTCCCTACGCTGGCATTACCCAGATCAGGTTCTAAGGGTCTGTTTACTAAAAACACTCTCAGCTCTAATAAGCTCCCCTAAAGATTACTATTCAATTTTTTTCACTAAATATCTTTACTAAAAATATCAACAGTCAATTTTCTTTAAACTTATCTTTTTATACAAAATGGCCGGCTTATCACTAATATATGTTTATATACAGTAACCTAAATTTATATTAAATCAATTATCAATAATTATTTTAATTATTTTAGTATCTACTACGATATTCGTTTCTTGGTCTCGGTGGACGAGCTTCGTCAATCTTTAAAGGTCGGCCTTCGAAATCATTATTATTTAAAGCTTCTTTGGCTTTTTCAGCTTCTTCTGAAGAAGACATTTCTACAAAACCAAAGCCTTTGCCTTCGATGATATTGACATTCTTAACTTCACCGTAACTAGAAAATAATTCTTTTAATTCATCATTAGTTACAGAATATTTAAGATTTCCCACATATAATTTACTACCCTGCATTTACCTTACCTCCTTTTCGTTATTATTTCTCTTAAGTCCAATAACGTTTCTTTAGGAGGTAGAAACAAGATAGTGATTCTATCCTCTTTAACGATAACATTATTAAAACACAAGAGATCCCTCATAAACAATCTGTTTTCAGATGACTTAATTGATTGTTTTTAGCATCTCTTTTTAGCAATTAGTAAAATAGCCAGCCATTTTATTCATCTGATTAAGTTTTCTCTTTACATTTTACACCAATTTACAATTCTGTCAAATTTTTTTTAAAAATTCTACTACGGTAGGTAAAAATTTACAGACATCTAATCTGACCACCACCTCAGCTAAATGGTCCAGATGGGTAGACATGAAGTTTACTATCACTAATTTACCTCCGTTATCCAGGCAATATTGGGGTAATATGTTTACTGGGCTCACTTGAAGAGATGAACCGATAACCAACATTAAATCTGCTCGCATAGATTCAAAGATAGCATTATCTAAATTAGGAAGCATTTCTCCAAAAAGAACTACATTTGGTTTAAATACACCGCTACAATCACAATAAGGAACCTTATCCGGGTTTTGATCAATCTTTTCTATTAGTAATTCCGCAGAGATTACCTTTCCACATCTTCTGCAAACAGCTTCACTTAAAATCCCATGCACCTCAATAACCTTTTTTGAGCCAGCCCTTTGATGAAGATTATCTATGTTTTGGGTAATAAGGCATTTAACATAGTTCATCTCTTCAAACTGGGCAATTGCTTTATGGGCAGGATTAGGGGAAACTTTATATAACATCTCAATTCGAGGTCGATAAAAATGATAAAAACGCTTTGGGTTTGCTTCAAAAGCAGTAATAGAAGCCACTTTAAAAGGGTCCACTTTCTCCCAGATTCCTTTACCAGGAGTTCTAAAATCAGGTATTCCTGATCCGGTACTTACTCCTGCTCCAGTTAAAACTACTGTATATTTAGATTCCTTAATTAATTCTGCTACCAGATTAACTTTTTCATTATCTATTATATTCTCCATTTAAAATACCTTCAACTTTGAAGTTTTTCAACTTATTCTACCCTATTTTATAGCCTAAAGGCGCTTCCCGTTCTGGCTTTAGCAAAATAACTTCCCCTTCTTCTTTCATTACTCCCAAGACTAAGACTTCTGATTTAAATCCAGCTATCCTTTTGGGAGGAAAATTAACTACTGCAATAATCTGTCGATAGAGTAAATCTTCTTTAGAATATAATTTGGTAATCTGAGCAGAAGAATCTTTTATCCCTAATTTTCCAAAATCAATTTTCAATTTATAAGAAGAATTCCTTGCCTCTTCAAAATTTTTTACTTCAATTATCTTACCAACTCTGATATCTATTTTTTTAAAATCTTCAAAGGTTATCATATTCACTATATTATATTACCTTCCATATTTTTATTGATTATTTTATCTCTTACTTTTACTCATTTGGACCACAATAATATTTTACTCTCAGACAATCTCCACAGCAGGGTTAGGCAAACCTCCTGTATTAATTACTGAGCATGAAAAACCTTTTTAGACATTAAATCGAAAGTTGATAATGTCACCGTCTTCGATTATAGTATCTTTCCCTTCAATCTTTAGTAACCCTTTTTCTTTTACTGTATGCATAGAACCAAGAGTAACCAAATCCTGATACCTGGCTATCTCTGCCCGGATAAAACCTCTTTCTATATCTGAATGTACTTTTCCGGCGGCTTTCACTGCATGGGTACCTTTTTTGATAGCCCAGGCACGAACTTCATCCTTGACTACTGTAAAAAAGGTGATTAGCCCTAAATGTTCATAACCTATTCGACATAACCTTTCAATG
>DAOWEX010000001.1:0-18025 GCA_030638265.1 Atribacterota bacterium | reverse complement strand
CAATTTTGAGTTTTGGTTTTACGCTTTATACTTTTCGCTTTGCGCTGTCTTTTGAGATTGCTTCGTCGCTTTGCTCCTCGCAATGACAATCCATTTCTCATATCTCTTTACGCGATACGAGTAATGATATACGAAACATCTTGACACTAAGTATAAAGTATGGTAGATTTATCTTTGTGCAAAATTATTTTTTTTACAGGAGATATATTTAATGAGGCAAAGAATAGTTTTAGCTTGTAAAGAGTGTAAAAATAGAAATTATGATAAATATAAAAATAAGCAAAATACTCCAGAAAGAATAGAACTTAAGAAGTATTGTAAATTTTGTAAAACCCATACTTTACATAAAGAAATAAAGTAATTTTAATTTAGAAAACTTTTACTTATATGTCATAAAGGTCCGTAGCTCTAACGGCAGAGCACTGGACTCCAAATCCGGGGGTTGCAGGTTCAAATCCTGCCGGGCCTGCCATTTTTTTATTAGAGAGATAAAAAAATAAAAAGTAAAATTGGGAGTAAAATGCAACAAAAAAAGTTTTTTGGTAAAGTTGTTAATTTCATAAAAGAAGCTATTGTTGAATTGAAGAAAGTAATTTGGCCAAATCGCAAACAACTTAAAAATAGTACAATCTTAGTTATTTCCACTATAATTTTTGCCTCTATTTTTATTGCAATGGTTGATTTATTTTTTACTAAAACATTAACACTATTTATGGAATAAATCTAAATAAAATTTAATATATAATAAGCTTGTAAATTAGGGGAAGAGAGTAAATTAATTATAATGGCTTTATATAAAAAAAAATGGTATGTAGTTCATACTTATTCAGGCTATGAAAATAAAGTAAAAGTCAATTTAGAGCAAAGAGTAAAATCTATGGGAATGCAAGATCAGATTTTTCAAGTTTTAATTCCCACCGAAAAAGTCTTAGAGGTAAAAGCTGGTAAAAGAAAATATGTACAGAAAAAAGTATTTCCGGGATATGTAGTGGTGGAAATGCTGTTAAATAATGAATCTTGGCAAGCAGTAAGAAATACTCCGGGTGTTACTCGATTTGTAGGCTCAGGGGGTACGCCAGTTCCCTTAAAAGAAAGTGAAATAAACAATATTTTAAAGCAGATGGGAAAAGGGGAAAAAGAACCCAAGTTAGATATTGAAGTAGGAGAGAGCATAAGGATTGTTGTCGGACCATTTACTGGTTATGCTGGAAAAGTTAAAGAAATAGATCATGAAAAAAGTAAATTAAAGGTTTTTCTATCTATCTTTGGTCGAGAAACGGCTGTTGAGTTAGGTTTTAATGATGTAGAGAAATATTAAATTAGTAGTTATAGGAGGAATTTAATGGCAAAGAAAATAGTTTCCATAATAAAATTACAGATACCTGCTGGTAACGCTAATCCTGCGCCCCCAGTGGGACCAGCTTTAGGTCAACATGGACTGAACATCATGGAATTTTGTAAGGCTTTTAATGAAAAAACAAAACAGGATGTTGGTACTATTATACCAGTAGTAATTAATGTATATAAAGACAGAACTTTTTCCTTTTTTTGTAAGAAGCCCCCGGTAGCATTTTTATTAAAAGAGGCAGCAGGGATAGAAAAAGGTTCGGGGATTCCTAATAAAGAAAAAGTGGCAAAGTTATCTTATGTTAAAATTGAAGAAATTGCTAAACGCAAGATGCCTGATTTAAATACCAAAGATTTAGAAAGTGCTGTAAAAATAGTTGAAGGCGCTGCAAGAAGTATGGGGATAGAAATAGAAAAAGAGTAATCCGATGATTAAGTGGAAGGATAAATCCATTAAAACCACTAGGAGGAACAAATATGGTAAAAAAAAGAGGTAAGAAATATTTAGAAGTTGCCGATAAATTTCAAAAAGATAAATTTTATGAACCTGAAAAAACTTTTAATTTAGTTAAAGAATTTCATTGGGCGAAGTTTGAAGAATCTATTGATGTTGCTATTAAATTAGGCATTGATACCCGGCGTTCAGAAGAACAGGTAAGAGGAGCGGTAGATTTACCCCATGGCACGGGAAGAAATGTTAGAGTAGCTGTTTTTGCTCAAGGTGAAAAAGTAAAGGAAGCAGAAGAAGCAGGAGCAGATTTTGTAGGAGGAGACGATTTAGCCGAAAAGATACAAAAAGGATGGACAGATTTTGATGCTACTATAGCAACCCCGGACATGATGAAAGTAGTTGGTAAATTGGGAAGAATTTTAGGTCCTCGAGGTTTAATGCCCAATCCTAAAATAGGTACCGTTACTTTTGATTTGAAAAATGCTGTAAAATCGATAAAAGCTGGAAAGGTAGAATATAGAGCTGACAAACTTGGTATAGTTCATGCACCTTTAGGAAAAACAAATTTTGATGAAGATAAATTATTAGAAAATTTTATCGCTTTTATTGATGCTATAATCAAAGCCAAGCCATCAGCTACCAAAGGAAGATATATACAAAGTATTACCATTTCATCAACTATGGGACCAGGAATTCGTATCGATTCTCAAAAGATTGGTGCTTGGATGGAAAGACAAAAAAGTAGAATATAGAATAAATATAGATTAAAATAAAATATAGAAATTTAAATATACCTTAGACAGCAGGAGTTTTATAGGATAACTTAATAGATATTAGAATATCTTCCTGCCGAGGCGAGAAATAAAGTAAGAAGAAATAATTAATTTCACCTTCCTCGTAGGTTTAAGTCTAAGGGAAGGTTTTTTATTGTAAAATTAAAGTTGGAAAGGAGGGTAAATTTTGGCTTTAAGTAAAGATTCTAAAAAGAAGATAGTTGAAGATCTTATAGAAGAATTGAAAAATTCCAAAGGAATAATTTTAACCGATTACAAAGGAATGAATGTATCTCAGATTAATAGTCTTAGGGATGAACTAAAAGAAAAGAAGGTTATATTCAAAGTAGTTAAGAATTCTTTAATAGAAAGAGTTAGTGAAGAACTGGATATAAAAGATTTAATTAAAGATTTAGTAGGATGCACAGCAGTTGCTTTTAGCGATGAAGATGGGGTAGCGCCGGCTAAATTACTTAAAGAATATTCTAAAAAGAATAAAGTTGAAATTAAGATTAAATCTGGTCTGGTAGAAGGGAGATTTTTGAACCCAGAGAAAATTATGGAGATAGCATCTTTGCCTTCAAAAGATGTCCTTGTAGCTCAGATGGTTGCCGGAGTTAAATCTCCACTTTATTCTTTGGTTTTTGTTTTACAAGGACCGTTAAAAGGCTTAATTTATACTTTGGAAGCTATTAAAAAGGAAAAAGAAGCTAAAGTTTCATAAAACATTGTAGTAAAAATATGATATGTAGTATTGCGTATTGTACAGATAGGTTAAATAAAAGCTTTTTTTCGAGATACGAGATACGAGATACGATATTGAGAGGAGGTGAGATAAATGGTAGAAAAGAAAAAAGCTTCGGAAGAAGAAAAAAAGGTAGTTAGTAAAAAAGTTGAAAAAAGTAATGTAAAAAAAGAATCAACGGCCCCAAAAGGAACATCAGACGAAATATTAGAGAAGATTGAAAAAATGACTGTATTAGAATTAGCTGATTTAGTTAAAGACTTAGAAGAAAAATTTGGGGTGACTGCTGCTATGCCTACTGCCATGCCAGCTAATACTGGAAGTGTAGCTGCACCAGGTGAAGCCAAAGAAGAAGAAAAGACCGACTTTGAGGTAGTGCTAAAAGAGATAGGCCCAAATAAAATTAAGGTAATAAAAGAAATAAGAACAATTACCGCTTTAGGTTTAAAAGAATCTAAAGATTTAGTAGAAGGTGCACCAAATTCAGTAAAAGAACATGTTGATAAAAAAGCAGCTGAAGAAATAAAAGAGAAATTAGAAGCAGTTGGTGCAGTTGTCGAAATAAAATAGAAAATAGTAATAATTATTATAATTATTATAGGAAGATACCTTTTATAAAAATTTAAGAGGTATCTTCTTGAATTTTTAATTAAAAAATGATAAAATTTAAATTTACGGACAAAGGTAAAAATAATAATATCGTAAATTATCCAATTTCAAAAGTATTTTTATATTTTTAATAAGGAAAATTGTATGTTAAGAGGTTGATAGGCATTAATTTATAGTTGATAGTAAATCGAAAAATGGCTTTTAAGCGAATTTTCCCTTATTACCTGACCCTATCGATTTTATTGTTTAAAAATAATTAATTAATAAATAAGGTTGGTGTATTGTGGTGCAAAAAAAATATATAAAGGTTAAAGATTATTCCAAAATAGCTGAATTATGTCCTATCCCTAACTTATTGGATATACAAAAAAAGTCTTTTTATGAATTTCTGGAAAGATCTGTCCCGCCCGAAAAAAGAAAGAAAAAGGGATTGCAAGAAGTTTTTTTGAATATTTTTCCTGTTCAAGATTTTACTGGTAATCTTATTTTAGATTTTGTAAGTTATTCGATTGGTGAATGCAAAGAATCAGCTTATGGGTGTTGGGAGAAAGGTGACACTTACTCTGCTCCTTTAGAGGTAAAGATAAATTTAATTTGTAGAAAAACAGGTGAAATTAAAGAGCAAGATGTTTTTATGGGCGATTTACCCCTTATGACTGAGAATGGAAGCTTTATTATTAATGGAGCAGAAAGGGTAGTAGTAAATCAATTAATAAGATCTCCAGGAATATATTTTGATGAAGAAAGAAGCGATAGTAGTAATGTATTATATAAATTTAAAATTATACCTAATCGAGGATCCTGGTTAGAGTTCGGATTTGATTCTTCAGATATGATTTATGTTCGAATTGATAAGAGAAGAAAAATTCCCGCGACTTCTCTGTTGAGAGCACTGGGATATGAGACTGATGAAGAGATTATGGAAATTTTTGATAATGAGGAGATTATAAAGACAACTTTAGAAAAAGATAATACCTCCAATGAAAAAGAAGCTTTAATAGAGATATTTAGGAGATTGAGACCTAGTGAACCTCCTACGGAAAGAAATACTCGACAATTAATCCAGAGATTACTTTTTGACCCCAGGAGATATGACTTAGCTAGAGTGGGAAGATATAAGATAAATAGAAAGTTAAGATTTGAAGAGCGGATATTAGATAAAATTGCTGCTCAAAAGATTGTTAATCCTAAAAATAATAAGATAATTGTTAAAGCAGAAGAAAAAATTAACCAAAAAATGTTCTCTGCAATAAGAGAAGCCGGAATTGAAAAAGTAAAGGTATTAAATTCTGAGAATGAAACAATAACTGTATTTAACGAAAAAGATGAGTCTCTAATGCCTATTGTAGATAAAATAAGTGATGAAATTGATGAAAAGATTATTGGTATGACCATTGCTGAAGATATAATTGTTCCAGAAACAGGTGAAGTAATCTGTGCTGTGGGTAGTGAGTTAACTAGTGATTTATTATATAAAATAAAAGAATATAAGAAAGAAATAAAAGTAAAAAAGGGTTCATCACTAACTAAGGAAGATATTGTAGGTTCTTTAAGATATTTAGTTAATTTATATAGAGGTGTTGGATATACGGATGATATTGATCATCTAGGCAATAGAAGAGTAAAAACTGTGGGGGAATTACTTCAAGATCAATTTTATATTGGGTTAAGTAGAATGGAGAGAGTAATACGGGAACGTATGACTATTCAACCTGATGTTTCTGCTATCACACCCCAAGCCTTGGTTAATGCTCGTCCTTTACTGGCTACTATCAGGCAATTTTTCGGGAGCAGTCAGCTTTCTCAATTTATGGATCAGACAAATCCTTTATCTGAAATTACTCACAAAAGAAGACTTTCTGCTTTAGGTCCAGGTGGCTTGACCAGGGAAAGAGCGGGTTTTGAAGTAAGAGACGTGCACCATACTCATTATGGTAGGATTTGCCCTATCGAAACTCCTGAGGGACCCAACATCGGTCTTATCGGTTCATTATGTATTTATGGCAAGGTTAATGAATTAGGATTTATTGAGACTCCATATTTTAGAGTAGTAAATGGGAAGATTATAGATGAGATTGTATATCTTTCTGCTGACGAAGAAGATAAGTACAGAATTGCTCAAATAAATATTAAAATAGATAAAAATAATAAAATTTTACAGGATGAAGTAACATGTCGGTTCAGGGGGGAAATTATTGAGTGTTCTCCTGATGAAATAGACTTTATTGATGTATCCCCCAAACAGATAGCCAGTATTTCAGCAAGCTTAATACCCTTTTTAGAACATGATGATGCTAATAGAGCTCTTATGGGCACAAATATGCAAAGACAATCTGTACCTTTAATAAAAACTGAGATACCTTTAGTGGGAACAGGGATGGAAAATAAGGTAGCTGTTGATTCAGGAGCGGTTCTTGTTTCTCAAGATGATGGCTTAGTAGAAAAAGTAAGTGCAGACAAAATAATTATTAAGAATTCTGATAACATTCAAAAAGAATATTTATTAAAGAAATTTATCCGCTCTAATCAGGGGACTTGTATAAATCAAATACCTATAGTAGAAGAAAGAATGACTATTAAAAAAGGCGATGTAATTGCTGATGGCCCTTTGACTTCTGATGGTTGCCTATCTTTAGGGAGAAATGTATTAGTAGCTTATATACCCTGGGAAGGCTATAATTTTGAAGATGCTATTTTGATTAACCACAGATTAGTAAGAGAAGATATTTTTTCCTCTATTCATATCAGTGAACATGAGTGTGAGGCTCGGGATACTAAATTGGGACCAGAAGAGATAACCTGTGACATCCCTAATATAGGTGAGGGTAATTTAGCTAATTTGGATGAAGGAGGAATAGTTCGTAAAGGTGCTGAGGTAGAATCAGGCGATATTTTGGTGGGAAAGGTTACTCCCAAAGGCGAAACTGATTTAGGACCTGAGGAGAGGTTATTAAGAGCAATTTTTGGTGAAAAAGCTCGAGAAGTAAGAGATACTTCTCTTCGGGTACCTCATGGTGAAAAAGGAAAAGTTATTGATGTAAAGATATTTTCTCGGGAAAATAATGACGAGCTTCCTCCTGGAGTAAATCAATTAGTAAAAATATTTATTGCTCAAAAGAAAAAGATTTCAGAAGGTGATAAGATATCAGGAAGGCATGGAAACAAAGGAGTTATTGCTAAGATTCTACCAGAGAATGATATGCCTTTTATGTTAGATGGTACTCCAATAGATATAGTATTAAATCCATTAGGGGTGCCTTCCCGTATGAATGTAGGGCAAATTTTAGAAGTACACTTAGGTTGGGTGGCCAAAACCTTAGGAGTAAGAATTATTACTCCAATTTTTAATGGAGCTACAGAAAAAGAAATTGAAAAGGCTTTGATAGAAGCAGGATTACCTAAAGATGGCAAAGAAATACTTTTTGATGGTAGAACAGGTAGACCATTTGATCAAAAGGTAACAGTAGGATATAGCTACATTTTGAAATTGATTCATTTAGTAGATGATAAAATCCATGCTCGATCTACTGGGCCATACTCTTTAGTTACCCAGCAACCTTTAGGTGGAAAAGCCCAGTTTGGTGGACAAAGATTTGGTGAAATGGAAGTATGGGCTTTAGAAGGATATGGAGCAGCCTATAATCTTCAGGAACTTTTAACAGTAAAATCAGATGATGTGATTGGAAGGATAAAAACTTATGAGGCTATTGTTAAAGGAGAGGATATCCCGGTTCCTGGAATGCCAGAATCATTTAAGGTATTAGTTAAAGAATTACGTAGTTTAAGTTTAGATGTAAAAATATTAGATTCACAGAGTAAAGAAGTAGATATTAAAGAAGATATTGATTCAAAAGTTGATATCAGTGAAAATTTAATGAAAGAAATAGAATAGAATAAAAATATTTTTATATCTAAATTTAGAAAATTGTGATGATTAAGATGATTATTGATTTATTCTTCTTAATAAAGTAAGTATAAAAATTTATAGGATAATAACCTTTATAGGAGGGAATCATATTGGGAACCTCGGGTAATTTTAATTCGATTAAAATTGGTCTCGCTTCACCAAATGAAATAAAAAAGTGGTCTCATGGTGAAGTTAGAAAACCAGAGACTATTAATTATAGAACCTTAAAACCAGAAAAAGATGGTCTGTTCTGTGAAAAAATATTTGGGCCAGTTAAAGACTGGGAATGTAGTTGTGGGAAATATAAAAGAATAAGATATAAAGGAGTAATTTGCGATAGGTGTGGGGTTGAAGTTACTAAATCCATTACCAGGAGAGATAGAATGGGACATATTGAGTTGGCTACTCCAGTTTCTCATGTCTGGTATTTTAAAGCTATTCCCAGTCCTTTATCTTTGCTTTTAGATATTTCTCCTCGCAATTTAGAGAAAATTTTATATTTTGCACCAGACCGGAGGAGAGAGCAGCTATTTGAAGTAATTGAAAATGATGGGGTGGATTTAGAAAAAGGCGATATAATTTTAGAGGTAGAACACTGTATCCATAAAAAATATAGTGAAAAATTAGTGGCAGAACCCGTTTATCATACTAATAAGATAAAAACATTTCTTCATAAAACAGGAGATGTAATTTCAGAAAAAGATGACCGAGAATTACAGAAAAAGTTTGGTCGAATATTTTATCAAAAGGAGTTATTATTTCCTGATGAAGAAAAAGAAATAGAAATAGACGAAACAACCGGAGAGATAAAAGAGGAAATTGAAAAGGAAACTAAAAAAGATAAAGAAAAAGAATACCGGATTATTAAAATTGATGGATTAATTTCTGAGACTAATTTAAATACAATTGAAGAAGAACAAGGATTATCCTTACAGGCAAAAACAGCTACTCAAAATATTGAAGAGACTTGTTATATCGTAATAGATCCTGGTAAAACTTCTTACAAAAGAGGAGAAATTATTTTAGAAGTAGAAAACCTACTTTTAAATCATTACGACCCGGATTTTAAAGCAGGAATAGGGGCAGAAGCAATTAAAGACTTATTAAAAGAGTTAAACTTAGATAAATTAGCCTTAGAGCTTCGGGAAGAATTAAAAAAAACCAGTGGCCAAAAAATGAAAAAAATTATTAAAAGGTTACAGATTGTTGAGGCATTCCGTAAATCTAATTACGGGCCAGAATGGATGATATTAGATGTAATACCAGTTATTCCTCCAGATTTAAGACCTATGGTTCAATTAGAAGGAGGGCGTTTTGCCACCTCAGATTTAAATGATCTGTATCGAAGAGTTATAAATCGAAATAACAGATTAAAAAGGTTGCTGGAGTTAGGTGCCCCAGAAATTATTATAAAAAATGAGAAAAGAATGTTACAGGAGGCAGTAGATGCCCTGATAGACAATGGAAGAAGAGGAAGGGCAGTACTTGGTGCTGGAAATAGACCCCTTAAATCCTTAAGTGATATGTTAAAGGGCAAGAAGGGTAGATTTAGACAAAATCTATTAGGTAAAAGAGTAGATTACTCAGGAAGATCGGTAATTGTGGTAGGCCCTAATTTAAAATTTTCTCAATGTGGATTACCGAAGAAAATGGCTTTAGAATTATTTAAACCATATGTAATGAGAGAATTAGTAGCCCGAGATTTAGCCCATAATATAAAGACTGCTAAAAAAATTATAGAGAAAGGAAAACCCGAAGTTTGGAGCATATTAAAAGAAATTATAAAACAACATCCTATTTTACTAAATAGAGCTCCCACTTTACACCGTTTAGGAATACAGGCTTTTAAGCCAGTTTTGGTTGAAGGAAATGCAATTCAAATTCATCCTTTGGTTTGTGCTGCTTTTAATGCAGATTTTGATGGGGATCAAATGGCTGTTCATGTTCCTCTTTCACCAGAAGCACAAGCTGAAGCAGAAATTTTAATGCTATCTTCGAATAATATACTTTCACCAGCTAATGGTTTACCTATAGCTTTGCCCAGTCAAGATATAATTTTAGGATGTTATTACCTAACTATGCGGGAAAGTGGTAGGAAAGGTGAAGGTAAAGTATTTGGTAATCCTGACGAAGCAATAAGAGCTTACGAGGATGGAATTATAGACTTACATTCTAAAATAAAATATAGAGTACATAATTCTTTAAAAGATACTACAGTAGGTAGAATAATTTTTAATGAAACCCTACCCGATGATATAGATTTTGTTAATTTAACTATAAATAAAAAATCAGTAGAAAAGATAATAGCTTTTATATACCGAAAATATGGAGGAAAAATAACGGTTGATGTTTTAGATAAGATTAAAAAATTAGGTTTTAATTTTGCTACTTCTTCTGGTCTTTCCATGGGGATAGTTGATTTAGAGATTCCATCACAGAAAGATAAAATATTAGAAGTGGCAGAAAAAGAGGTAGACAAAATTCAGGAGCAGTACAATTACGGATTGATTATGGAGGATGAGAGGGAGCAAAAGATTATAAATGCTTGGACTCAAGCGTCTAACGATGTTGTTGATGCAATTTTGAAGAATTTGAGTAAATTTAATCCTTTATATATTATGGCTGATTCCGGAGCTCGAGGAAGTAAACGTCAGATTGGTCAGTTAGCTGGCATGAGGGGTTTAATGGCTGATCCATCAGGAAAAATTATTGAATTCCCGATTAGATCTAATTTTAGAGACGGCCTATCAGTGTTAGAATATTTTATTTCTACTCATGGAGCCCGAAAAGGATTAGCCGATACTGCTCTAAGAACTTCGAAATCAGGCTATTTGACTAGAAGGTTAGTTGATGTAGCCCAAGATGTAATTGTTAGAGAGGAAGATTGTGGCACTACTGATGGAATAATTATCAGGGCCTTTCAAGATGATGGTAATGTAATTGAGACCTTATCAGAAAGATTATTGGGTAGAATAGTTCAAGAAGAGGTTATAGATCCTAAAACAGGGAAAGTTATAGTTAAATTGGGAGAAGAAATAGACGAAGAAAAAGCTAAAAAGATCTCAGAAGCTGGAATAAAAGAAGTTAAAGTTAGATCAGTTTTAACTTGTATGGCAGAACATGGAATATGCGCTAAGTGTTATGGCAAAGATATGTCTACTGGAAAATTGGTAAACATTGGAGAGGCTGTTGGAGTTATTGCTGCTCAATCTATTGGAGAGCCAGGAACACAGTTAACCTTAAGAACCTTTCATACTGGAGGGATTAAAATAACTGGTGAAGATATTACCTTGGGACTTCCTCGGGTAGAGCAGCTTTTTGAAGTAAGGAAACCAAAAAAACAAGCTGTAATCAGTGAAATAAACGGTACAGTTGAAGATATTATTAAAGAGAATAATAACCGGAATAAGGTAGTAATCAGTCCCGAAACATCAATAGAAGGTTTAAGTAATAGTGAAGAAAAAAAGAAAATATATCATATTCCTCCCGAGCTGAGATTAATAGTAGAAAAAGGTCAAAAGATTAGTGCTGGAGAAAAATTAACTGTCGGATTTATTGACCCTCATGAAATATTAAAAATTCAGGGGATTAAAGCTGTTCAAGAGTATTTATTAAAGGAGATACAGGCGGTTTACAGGTCACAAGGGGTTAATATTAATGATAAGCATATTGAAGCAATAATTCGTCAAATTGCACGGTTAAATATGGTTTATGTTAGATCTGCACGTGATTCTGAGTTATTGTCGGGGGAATTAGTATATGTATCTGATTTTGAAAAGGCTAATCTAAAAGTAGTAGAGGAAAATAAAGAAATTGTCGAAAAGAATAAAGAACTATTAGAAAACAGAAAGGCTATTTCTCCCTTGGTGAGTGATAAAACAGGAGAGGTAATAGTAGAAGAAGGGGAAAATATCACTAATAAGACTATACCCAAAATTGAAGTTTATGAATTTTCCGATTTAAAAATTGTGGATCAAAAAAATAAAAAATATACCATTGTTAAGGGAGAAAATTCTTTTATAGAAAGAATAACCGGCAATATTCTGGTCGATGAGATCAAAGATAATGTTAAAGAGGAAATAGATATAAATCTTAATGAAGCAAATAATTATAAAGCAAAGACTAATGAAATTATTAATAAGGAAACCGCAGTAAATATTGTTAATAGTGGTATTAGATTAATAAGTTGTGTTCGACCAGATATTTATGAAAAAATAGAAGGCAGAATTATTGCAGAAGATATTATTGATCCAGAAAAATCTCAAGGTTTATTAGGAAAGAATAAACAACTTACATCTTCAGAAATAGATAAAATTATAAAAGCCAAGGTGAATGGAATAAAAGTATGGGGAGAGATTAAAGAAATATCTATCCGAGACGATCTTATTAAACTAGTCAAAGATGTAATTATCGGTCAACCAATTGGTGAAGATTTTGTAGACCCCTTGAGCGAGAATATCATTGCCAGCAAAGGTCAAATTATAAGTAAAAATGTAATTAAAAAAGCTTTATTGGCTAAAGTGAGTGATATACCTTTAGAAGATGGAAGGTATTTTTCTTTAGAGGGTAGAACTTTAGAATTTCTCTATAAAAAAGTAGTAGGTAAAATTGCTGCCCAAGATATTATAGATCTGGAGACTGGTAATATTATAATAAATGCAGGTAAAAAAATAACTAAGAATAATGCTACAGAAATTTGTAACAAACATTTAGATTTAATAAAGGTAAGAAAAAATGATAAGATAATCACCTTTAATATAATTGAAAATATTGGATTTATTAGAAGAAAGAAGCTACCAGCTGTAGGAATGCCTATTATTCAAGGAATTACTCAAGCTTCTCTTTCTACAGAAAGCTTTCTTTCTGCTGCATCATTTCAGAGGACTACCCATGTTTTAACTAATGCCGCTATTAAAGGGAAGGAAGATAAGCTCTATGGTTTAAAGGAAAATGTAATAATTGGCAATATTATCCCCGCAGGAACGGGTTTAAGCAAATATGGTGAAGTTGAAATTGATTTTCCTCGTGAGGAAGAAAAAGTTGAAGATATCTTTAAAGATATAGATGAAGAGCAGACAGAAAAAGAGGAAGGAATATTTGAGAAAGAAACAGAAGAAGGCAAAGAAAAAGATTTAACCGAAAAATCAGTTCAAGAACTGGAGTCTAATTCTAAAAATAGCGAAATAAAAGATAAAAAATCTACCGATAATAGTTGACATCAAATGTCTATGCTGTTAGAATATAAAAGTATTTTTTAAAATTTTGTTATAATATGAAGTGTTAAATTGTAAATTTAGATAAAAGAAGGTAAAATATGCCTACCATAAATCAATTAATTAGAAAAGGTAGAAAAAAGGTTTTTAAAAAGTCTGATACTCCGGCCTTGCAGAACAGTCCATTAAAAAGAGGAGTATGTACCAGAGTATGGACTATAACTCCTAAGAAGCCAAATTCCGCCCTGAGAAAAGTTGCTCGAGTAAGATTAACCAACAATATGGAAGTTACAGCATATATTCCCGGAATCGGGCATAATCTTCAAGAGCACTCAATTGTCCTCTTAAGAGGTGGCAGGGTAAAGGATTTACCAGGGGTACGATACCATATCGTTAGAGGGGTTATGGATACTACCGGAGTAGAAAATAGACTGCAAGGACGATCAAAGTATGGTTCTAAGAGACCAAAAAAGACAGCAAAAGAATAAATTAGTCGTTAGTCGTTAGTGAATAGTAATTCGTATCGCGTGAAGAGAACCAGAATTCAGGAGTCAGAAGAATATAAAATAACTTAACAAATAATATAACCTTATAATCTAAAATAATTCTGAATACTGGATTCTGTCTTCTGGCTTCTATCTCATTTACGAGATACTAGATACTAGATACGAATTCAGTTTTACACTTTTCACTTTATTACTAAATACTAATTTAAAAAGATAGAGGGGGTAAACCATGTCGAGGAGGAGAAGGGCAGTAAAAAGAGAAGTTACGCCAGATCCCGTTTACCATGATAAAAATATTTCTATTTTTATAAATAAACTTATGTATGATGGGAAAAAAAGTAAGGCGGAAAATATTTTTTATCAAGCTTTAAATACTGCTTCTAAAAAGATTAAAAAAGAGCCTCTGGAAGTGTTTAATCAAGCATTAAAGAATGTCATGCCTATGTTAGAAGTAAAATCTAGGAGAGTGGGAGGAGCCAGCTATCAAATTCCAATTGAGGTAAGCCCTGACAGAAGAATTACTTTAGGGATGAGGTGGATAATCAATTTTGCGAGAAAAAAAACTGGTAAACCAATGCACGAAAGATTAGCTTTAGAATTTGTAGATGCAGCAAATGGTACAGGAATGGCTATTAAAAAGAAGGAAGATACACATAAAATGGCAGAAGCAAATAAGGCTTTTGCTCACTATAAATGGTAAATAAAATAGTCGTTAGCTTTAGATACAAGGTTTCAGTTATCGGTTTACAGTTTTTAGATAAAGAGAATCGGATTCTGTATTCTGTCTTCTGACTTCTTTTTCTTAACCAGCTAACCAGGTAACTAACTAACCAGCAAGTGATGTAATGTGTAACATGTGGTAAGTAGCGTGTAGTAAGTACCTGTTTTTATAATTTCAGAAATTTAATCTTATTACTCATTACATATTACTTGTTACTGTATTTTATACGAGATACGATTCACGAGATACGAGATACGAATTAAGATAGGTTGTTTAAATTATGGATATAAAATTTCCTTTAAATAAAATAAGAAATATTGGCATAATGGCCCATATCGATGCTGGAAAGACCACAGTAACCGAAAGAATACTATACTATACGGGAAGAGTTCATAAGATGGGCGAAGTTCATGAGGGGTCTGCAACTATGGATTGGATGCCTCAGGAAAAAGAAAGAGGTATCACCATAACTTCAGCAATAACTACATTTTACTGGAAAGATTATCGTATTAATCTTATTGATACGCCTGGACACGTAGATTTTACTGTGGAGGTTGAACGTTGTTTAAGGGTCCTCGATGGAGCTGTGGGGATTTTCTGTGCAGTAGGAGGAGTTGAACCTCAATCAGAAACTGTGTGGCATCAAGCAGATAAATATGGCGTTCCTCGCATAATTTTTATTAATAAAATGGATAGAATAGGAGCTGATTTTTATCACGTTGTAAAAATGATTCAAGATAAATTAGCTGCTAATACGATCATTGCTCAATTACCCTGGGGAAGTGAAGAAAATTTTAAAGGCATTATTGATTTAGTAAAAATGAAGGCTTATTCTTACACTATAGATAATTTAGGGGTAAATTATAGAGAAGTGCCCATTCCTGAAGATTTGCAGGAGTTAACTAATAAATACTATCATAAAATGATAGAAAATTTAGCAGAGCTTGATGAAAATATTATGGAAAACTATCTTGAAGAAAAAAAAATTACTATCAATGAAATAAAAGCTGCAATGCGCAGAGTAACTATAAAAAATAAGGCAGTCCCGGTATTTTGTGGGGCAGCCCTAAAGAATAAGGGTATTCAATTACTATTAGATGCAACAGTTGATTATTTACCATCACCCTTAGATGTTCCGCCAGTTAAAGGAATAGACCCTTTAACTGACAAGGGGATATTTAGATTAGCTGAAAACAAGGAACCTTTTTCTGCTTTAGTATTTAAAATAATGACTGACCCTTATATAGGGAAATTAAGCTTTATTAGAGTTTATTCAGGAACATTAAAATCTGGTTCTTATATTTTTAATCCAGTTAAAAATCTTAAGGAAAGAATAAATAGATTAGTACTGATTCATGCTGATCGCAAGAAAGATGTTTCGGAGATACAGGCGGGAAATTTAGGGGCGGTTATAGGTTTAAAAAAATCGACTACCGGTGATACTTTATGTGAGGCGAAACATCCTATAATTTTAGAATCAATGATATTTCCTGAACCGGTAATTTCTATCGCTATAGAGCCAAAAAGTAAAGCAGAGCAAGATAAAATGGCTTTAGCTTTAGATAAATTATCAGAAGAAGACCCGACTTTTAAGAGAACACAAAATACTGAAACCGGTCAAACTATCATCTCAGGTATGGGGGAGCTACATTTAGAAATAATTGTAGATCGTTTACTACGAGAATTTAAAGTAGAAGGAAATATAGGAAAGCCACAAGTAGCTTATAAGGAAACAATCGAGAAAGCTGCCCAAGCCAGAGGAAAATTTGTTAGACAATCGGGTGGCAGAGGGCAATATGGGGATGTGGCATTAGAGATAGGACCTTATAAAGAAGATAATTTTAAATTTATTAACCGGATAGTGGGCGGAACAATTCCGAAAGAATATATACCCGCTGTTGAAAGGGGTATAAGTGAGGCCATGTTAAGTGGTGTGTTAGCCAATTATCCAGTTACTAATATAAAAGTTACTTTATTAGATGGTTCTTATCATCCGGTAGACTCGTCAGAAATTGCTTTTAAGATTGCAGCTTCTATGGCTTTTCAAGAATGTATGAAAAAGGCTAAACCGATACTTTTAGAACCGATGATGGAAGTAGAAATTGTAACTCCAGAAGAATATTTAGGCAGCTTGGTAAGTGATTTAAGTTCACGGAGGGCGAAAGTAGAAGGGATCGAAACAAAGGCTAAAGTAAAAATTATTACTGCTTATGCACCTTTAGTAGAAATGTTTGGTTATGCTACTAGCTTGAGGTCAATTTCACAAGGTAGAGCAACTTATACTATGCAGTTTTTATATTATGAAAAAGTTCCAGATAATATTGCTAAGGAAGTATTAATCTAATTTTAAAATAGTAAAATAGTATAAAATATTTAAGGAGGAAAAATAAAATGGCAAAAGAAAAATTTGTAAGAACTAAACCACACATAAATGTGGGCACTATCGGTCATGTAGACCATGGTAAGACCATGCTTACTTCAGCTATCACTAAAATTCTGGCCCAGAAGAACTTGGCCGAAGCCAAGGAGTTTGATGATATCGATCGGGCTCCCGAAGAGAAGGAGAGAGGGATTACCATCTCGATCTATCATGCCGAATACGAGACTGAAAAGAGACACTATGCCCATATCGACTGTCCGGGTCATGCCGACTATGTCAAGAATATGATCACTGGAGCAGCCCAGATGGACGGAGCTGTCCTGGTAGTATCTGCTGCCGATGGCCCTATGCCCCAGACCAGAGAACATATTCTCCTTGCCCGTCAGGTAGGAGTCCCCTATATCGTGGTCTTCTTAAACAAGGTAGATATGGTAGATGACCCCGAACTGATCGAACTGGTAGAGATGGAAGTAAGAGAACTCTTAAGTGAGTATGAGTACCCAGGAGAGGAAATCCCGGTAATTAAAGGCTCTGCCTTAAAGGCCCATGAGTGTAACTGTGGTAAGGAGGATTGTCCCTGGTGTAGTGGAATCTATGAGCTCTTGAAGGCCATAGATGATTATATTCCTACTCCTAAGAGAGATACCGATAAGCCCTTCCTCTTATCTGTAGAGGATGTCTTTTCTATCACCGGTAGAGGGACCGTAGCTACCGGTAGGTTAGAGCGAGGATTAGTCAAAATAAGTGACCCTGCCGAGATAATCGGACTCTCCCCCAAGGTACAAAAGACTGTAGTTACCGGGGTAGAGATGTTCCGTAAGACTATGGATCAGGCCGAGGCCGGAGACAATATCGGTCTCCTCTTGCGTGGCATAGATAAGAATCAAGTAAAGAGGGGTCAGGTAATAGCCGTTCCGGGTAGTATTACTCCCCACACCAAGTTTAAGGCTGAGATCTACGTCTTAACCAAGGAAGAAGGCGGCAGACATACCCCCATCTTTAGTGGTTATCGTCCTCAATTCTATTTCAGGACTACCGATGTAACCGGTACAGTCACCCTTCCCGAAGGGGTAGAGATGGTCATGCCAGGGGATAATGTTACTGTTACCGCTGAACTGATCACTCCTATCGCTATGGAGAAACAGCTTCGCTTTGCGATAAGAGAAGGGGGACGCACCATTAGTGCTGGAGTGGTAAGTGAAATAATAGAATAGTATCGCGTATAGCGTATTGCGTATCGCGTAAAATATAAAACTAAAAAAGTAAAATCATAATTTAAAATATTTAAAGCAATTCAATTTTGAGTTTTGGTTTTACGCTTTATACTTTTCGCTTTGCGCTGTCTTTTGAGATTGCTTCGTCGCTTTGCTCCT
>DAOWEX010000066.1:0-6969 GCA_030638265.1 Atribacterota bacterium | reverse complement strand
GGACCCCAATATATGTCCTGCATCTCTAAATCTTAAAGTAACTTCGTGGTTTAACTTTATTTTTTGGCCATACAAAACCGGTTTAAAATATTTTAAGCTCTCCTCCGCTTCTTTCACGGTATAAAGAGGCTCTCTCAACTTCCCTCCTGACCTTTTTCTCTTCCGATTATCCCATTCATTCTCCATCTCCTGTATATGCCCACTATCGGGAAGCATAATGGAACATAAATCAGCGGTGGCTTTAGTACTGTATATGTTCCCCTTGAAACCTTCCTTTATTAATTTGGGTATCCTCCCGCTATGATCTATGTGGGCATGAGATAGAATCATAAAGTCAATCTCCTCGGGATTAAAGGAAAATGGTTGGTAATTCATTCTGGTGATTGGTTTACTCCCCTGAAAAAGACCACAATCTATTAAGAATTTAGTACTCTTGGTCTCAATTAAAAAATTTGCACCGGTTACTATTTTAGTAGCCCCAAAAAAGGATATCTTCACTTTAATTTTTCCTTTCATTTCAAAAAATAATATTTCTTATAATTTTTTTAGAAATTTAAATTTTAAAGATTTAAAATCTCTGTCAACTTTGTCCTCATCTCTTCCTTACCGCAAATCATTTTGTGTCGAATGGGTTTTTTCTCAATATCCTTTATCCCCGGTGGAATAGGAATTTGAGCTAAATCAGCCATCTTCTCTATCAGTTCAAAATCATCATATTCTCTGTATTGGACGTTTATCGATTCCATCACACTTTTAGTAAACTTAAAAGGGCTGGCTGTAGCTACAATAACTGTTTTAGTTTTATCCTGGGTCTCTCTGATATACTTTTTATATACGGCATAACCCACTGCGGTATGAGGATCGAGCAAATATTTAGATTTTTCAAATACCTCTTTTATGTATTGGCGAGACTCCTCCTGAGGGGCAAATCCTCCATAAAAATCCTTTAATTTTTTCTTCATTTCAGAATTTATTTGATAAAAGCCCTTTTCACCCAATAAATTCATCAGCTCTTTAACTTTCCCAGTCTCCCCTTCGCTTATAGACCATAATAATCTTTCTAAATTGCTGGACATAAGAATATCCATCGAAGGAGAGATGGTCATCACCAATTCCCTTCTCTTATCATATATACCACTATTGAAAAAATCCGCCAGTACTTTATTTTCATTGGAAGCACAAATCAATTTATTCATCGGCAAACCCATTTCTTTGGCGTAATAAGCAGCTAAAATATTACCAAAATTACCGGTGGGGACGGCTATATTTATCTTTTCGCCCGCTTTAATTTCACCCATACTACATAGATTCAAATAGGCGTAAAAATAATATACAATCTGGGGTATCAATCGCCCAATATTTATAGAATTTGCCGAAGAAAAGATATAATTTTTCTCGTCCATCTTTTTATTAAAATCTGGGTCCTCAAATATTTCCTTTACTCCCTTTTGTGCATCATCAAAATTTCCCCTTATGCCTATTGCAAAAGTGTTTTCCCCCTCTTGGGTAAGCATTTGTCTTTCTTGTATCTTGCTAACCCCTCTTAACGGGAAAAATACTATTATTTTAGTCCCTTTCGCTCCAGCAAACCCTTCCAAAGCGGCTTTCCCGGTATCACCAGAGGTAGCAGTTAAGATAACTATCTCTCTATTAAGATTTAATTTTTGAGCTGCTTTTTTTAGAAGATGCGGGAGTATCGATAAGGCCATATCTTTAAAGGCCAGGGTTGGGCCATGGTAAAGTTCTAAAAAATAAACTCCCATTTTTGGGGTAAGGGGGGCAATAATCGGGGTATCAAATTTTTTATCGTATGCTTGATTTATACAATATTTTAGCTCATCATGGTGGTAATCGGTAAAAAAGTCCTTCATTATCAAAAAAACTAATTCTTTATAATCAACACCTGTTAGCTCATATAAATTTCTATTTACCTGGGGAATAGCTTCGGGAACAAAAAGTCCTCCGTCGTCTGCTATTCCCTTAATAATTGCTGCAGCAGATAAAAATCTCTTTTCGCTTCCTCTGGTACTCTGATAATAAAGGTTGTTCTCTTCCATATCCTCTCCCTAGTAATTAGTTATTTGGTTAGCTGGTTACCTAGTTAGTTAGTTTAGTCATTTGATAGACAGGCGAGACGCCTGTCCTACGGTTTTACATAGATCATTGAGGGCGTATACAATACGCCCTTACCTCTGGCTCCTGAATTTTGTCTTCTTCTCGAGATACGAGATACGAGATACGAATTTTACAAATAGCGCCGCAGGTCTTCTCCTGTTACTTTGCCATAAAGCTCAATATAAGGTTTTACCGGATTAGATAAAATTTTTGGAAAAAGAACTTCTTCTATCTGGAAAAATCCTACTGACTCTGTCATCTCTACAATTATTCTAACGGGCTTCTCTTCCCCTTCCACAATCTCTACCTTTTGAATAGAATTAGCAGAATATTTATGAATATCACCTACCTGGGGAGTGCGGGATAAGAGAAAAATAATCCGTGCCCTGCCCTTTTCCATATCACATCCATCTCCTATCGATACCAACCCAGCTTCTAAGGAAGTGATATTCTGTGTGCCCATATGTCCTGAAATGCTTTCGATAATTAAGGACTGAGTAATTGCTTTCTTTTCAATATCTTTAGTATAAATTTTAGTTAAAGCTCTTTTAATAATCGGCATAGCCATGACAACCCCTAAAAATTCATGGTTATCTCGACCTACAGACATGCCAATATCATGTAATAAAGAAGAAATTATTACTGCTACTTTGCTCTCTTCTGCTGTACCAATCTTTTCTTTTTCTATGCTAAATTTAATTCCGGCTTTACTTAAAATATCAAACATCATTAAAGCATTTAAGGCGGTTTTTCGCATATGTACCGGTCCATGATCATTATAACCTAACCTTTTTATAGAAACTACATTAGCATAATTTTGTAAGGCCTGTGCTTCTCCATCATTAAAAATTAAAGAAGCAGCCATAGCCGGCTTCCCGCTCAGCCTGGTTAATATTTTATTTTCTAACTCTATCTCTTTAGGTGATTTTCTCATATTCTCTCCTCCCATTATATAATATACAATATGATTATACAGATTATGTTTGGATTACACAGATAAATTACTGTAATTTTCTTAATCTTGTTGAATATTTCTTAATTATGTTCTAACTATTACCAGAATAAGGGCGGATAAGAGTATTATAAACAAAAGAGGTATTAACATTTTATAGATTTTTCCCAAATCTGCTTTAAAATAGTCTCTGGTCACTACCAAACATAGATGTACCGGAGAGATCATATGTCCCATATAACCACCAACAAAGGCAAACATAGCATAATTAAGATTAACCTCTCCCTGAACAATAAAAGGTAGAAGGACGGGGAAGGCTATCCCGATAACAGCAGAAGTAATCCCGGTTAAAAAACCAATCAAAAAGGGTATGAAAAATAAAATAACTAAGGGATGAATGCCTAACTCAGTAAATAATTCGGGAATAACCATAATTGCCCCGGTAGCCTGAAGCATTCTTTTAAAGATCATTATGCCAGCTATTAAAAGTACAGTATTTAAAGGTATATCTTTTTTAATAATTTCTATTATATCTGCTGTCTTTAGCTTAGATCTGCTTAATAAAATCAGAGATAATATAACCACTATTAGTGAAATTAGTAAATCTATTTTTATAAAAATAACTAGAAATATTACTAAAAGAATAGGCCAGGTACCAAAAAATAATTTCTTCATATTAAAGATAGTTTTCTCTCTTCTGTTTGTCGCGGTATCTTTTTTAAGATACTTTTGTTCCCAAACAAGACCTAATATTAAGGCAACAAGGGCTATGGGAGACTGTACTATTATAATCTCTCGGACATTCACTTCTAATAAAGCAGAAAATAATAAAATGCTGGGATAAAGAGGCCAAACAAATTCCCAAATATGACGAAACCAGTAATTTACAAAAGTCTTTTCTTCTGCCTGTAGCCCCTTTCTGTCGCCTATCTCGCTTACCATAGGAGCAGAAAACATCGCCCCCGCAGGCATAGGTAACAAACCTAAAAAAGAAGGAATAAAGGCTAATATTAACCTGTAATCCTTCACTAATTTCTGGAGAGCATCAACTATATCCTTTAAGCTTTCTATCTTTCTTAAAATGCTGCTTAATAAAAAAACCAGAACAATTATCCCAATTAATCTTATGGTTACAGGCTCTGATATAGCCTGCATAAAATTAAGGATTATCTTGCCAATGCTCAGTTCAAACAATAGCCCTAATAATAAAGAGGCCAATAATATAATATATTCTAACTTCCATTTCTTTCTTATTAAAAAAATAATAAATAAAATTACAACTAATAATTTTATAACTTCTGTCAATTCATTATCACCAATCTATTTTTTTATATCTTTCTGCTTTTTTTCTTTCGTTTTCTTTGTTTCTTCTTTAAATTTAACTCCATGAACATTAACATTAATTTTCAGAACTTTTAAGCCAGTCATAACCTCAATTGCGTTTTTAGTTTTTTTCTGAACCTCCTCTGCTACCTTAAAAATTCCTACTTCATAATCGGTGATAATAGAAATAGTAACTGCTGCTTCTCCTGGCTTCATCCACACCTCTATCCCTTTAGCAATATCCTTTTTTGGCAACACATTAACTGATCCCGCTTTATGTCCACTGCTAATACCAACCACACCTTTAACCTTTATGGTCTCAAGGGCAGCAATTATTGCCGCTACTTCCTTTGAAACTGTGATGTTCCCTAATTCTGGTGTGTTATTTTTCATAAATTGCTTGTCTGACATTACGTTATTCACCGCCTTTATTTGCGCCTTTCCCCTTGTTTTTATTTTATTTTATTTTTTTATCTTCATAAACTATTTTATCTATATGTATCTTGATTTCTTTTGTTTCTATTCCACTCGTTTCCGAGAGATACTCTTTTACCTTTCGTTGAATTTTCTCTGAAAGCTCGGGAATGTTTACATCTTGCATCACAGAAAGATGGAGGTCTATGTTTATCCCTCCCATTTTTAGTATATTAATCTCTGGCTTAGCTTCTTTAATGTCTCCCATCCCCTTTATCACTTTTAAAGTTAAGTGTTTTATAGAGTTGGTAGAAATTTTAATCTCTCCAAAGGAAGTTTTTTGAGCTACCGATAAATCTTCTTTATTATATTGTCCTTTTTTCCAGATTAAATAAATAGCCAGAATAATTAATAAAACTGCTATCAGGCCTAATATAATTTGATTGAAGAGATTGGAATAAAATAAATTATAATAATAATGTGTCTTAGACAAAAGACCTTCTAAAGAAAACGGCCTTAAAGAAAGAGAAAAGATAATGGCCGAGAAAAAAATTATAACCACTAAAAACAAAACAAACATTAAATTACTAAAGCTTTCCTTGCCCATTTTGTAACCATCCTTTCTAATTTATTTTTGTTCTTTGTAAATATACAAAACAATAAATAACATCTATATAATATAATAACCTTTATGCTATTATATCACCGTTTGCATTCTCGATTATAGTAATTAATCTATTTTTCTCTTAAAAATAAATCAATAATCCTTCTTAAATCTTCCTTGCTATAGAATTCGATGTTTATTTTTCCTTTTTTGCCATCATATAATATGCTTACTTTGGTCCCCAAAATCTCTCTTAATTTTTCTACCGCTTCAGGAAAATGTTCAATGGTGATATTCTTAACCTTAAACTGTTTTTTTTGTCCCCGAGTTATATTTTTAATCAGCTGCTCAACTGCCCTTACCGACAAATCATTGCTGATTATTCTATCACATATCACCCCTTGCATCTCATCATCCTCAATTCCCAACAATAATTTAGCATGGCCAAAAGAAATCCTTCCTTCAGAAATGTGCCTTTGTATCTCCGGATTTAATTTTAATAGCCTGATAGTATTGCTAATTAAGGCTCTGCTCTTTCCGGTTACCTCGGCTAATTCTTGTTGAGTAAGCTTGAATTCATCTGCTAACCTTTTAAAGGCATTTGCCTGATCAATAGGGTTAAGATCTTCCCTTTGAATATTTTCTACTAAAGAAATCTCTAAACTCTTTTCGTTGCTAAAACTCTTAACAATGGCAGGTATCTTCTTTATCCCAATCTCTTGGGCTGCCCTCAGTCTTCGTTCTCCGACAACCAATTCATAACCAGTAGAAGTCTTTCTTGCCACGATGGGCTGAATTAGCCCGTGTTTCTTTATTGAATCTTTTAATTCTTCCATTTTTTCTTGATCAAAATCTTGTCGTGGTTGAAAAAGATTGGGAGTTAAACTTTCTACCTCTATCTCAGTTATAAATTCTTTTTCTTTATAATCGACCTGGGGAATAAGAGCTTCTAATCCTTTACCTAATCCTCTTTTAACCATTTGATATCACCTCTTGAGCTAATTTTTTATAAGCTATTGCCCCTTTGGATTTTACATCATATAAAACTACGGGTTTCCCATAGCTGGGGGCTTCGCTCACCCTGACATTTCGTGGAATAATAGATTTGAATATATTTCCTCTAAAATATTTTTTTACTTCTTCAATAACATCACGAGAAAGATTTGTTCGGCTGTCATACATAGTCAATAAAATTCCTTCAATTTCCAAAGATGAATTAAGATTTTCCCGGACTAAATTTATAGTACTTAACAATTGCCCAATACCTTCTAAAGCATAATATTCACATTGGATAGGGATAATAACTGAATCTGCGGCAGTAAGAGAATTTAAGGTTAAGAGGCCGAGAGAAGGAGGACAATCGATAATTATATACTCATAATCATTCTTTATTGGTTTAATAGCATGTTTTAACTTGTTTTCCCGAGAGATATAATTAACTAATTCTATTTCTGCCCCGGCTAATTGGATGGTAGAGGGCAGAACATCTAATTTTTTTATCTGGGTCTGCATAATAATTTCTTTTATAGGAACCTGATTGATCAATGCATCATAAATACAT
>DAOWEX010000084.1:0-12838 GCA_030638265.1 Atribacterota bacterium | reverse complement strand
TCTATATACAATTCTACCTTGAGTTAAATCATAAGGCGATATTTCAACTTTTACTCTGTCTCCGGCTAAAATTCTAATAAAATGCATTCTAATTTTTCCTGAAATATGAGCCAGAATTTCACAACCATTTTCCAATTCAACTCGAAAAGTAGCATTGGGTAAAGCTTGAATAACTTTCCCTTGCATCTCTATGCACTTTTCTTTCACCATCAATGATTCCTCCACTTAAATTATCTTATATTAAAATCTTCAAAGAATCAGTTTATCTATTTAAAAGGAATAGTTAATATTTCATTGCCAGAGGCAGTTATTGCAATAGTATGTTCAAAATGAGCTGACCAGCTTCTATCTTCTGTTACCACTGTCCAACCATTACTACATATTTCTGTTTTATGGTCACCCATATTTACCATAGGTTCAAGCGCTAATATCATCCCTTCTTCTAATATTATTCCTGTATGGGGAATACCATAATTAGGTATTTGTGGTTCTTCGTGGAGATAACAACCTACTCCATGGCCCACGTATTCTCTCACTACAGAAAAATTTGCTTCTTCTACTACTTCCTGAATAGCAAAAGAAATATCACCTAATCTATTACCTGGCTTGGCCTTTTCTATCCCTTTAAACAGCGATTTTTTAGTTACTTCCAAAAGCTTCTTAACTTTCGAGTCTATCTTTCCTACCGGAACTGTTGCCGCAGTATCTCCAAAGTAACCTTGTAAATTTGTTCCAATATCTATACTTACAATGTCTCCTTCTTTTAATCTTCTCTTGCCAGGAATCCCATGAACTACTTCTTCGTTTATAGAAACACAGATAGAGTGTTGAAATTTGTTGCCCTCTATTCCGTAACCTTTAAATGCAGGTTTTGCTCCGTATTTTATGACATAGTGCTCAGCAATTTCATCGAGTTCTAAAGTAGTAATTCCCACTTTTACATTTTCTAACACCTTTTTTAAAGCACGTGTTGCTACTTTACAACTTTCTCGAATATATTTAATTTCTTCGGGAGACTTTAAAATAACCACTTATTTATTTCTGCAGCCCTCCTAAAATCTTCTTAATCTCTAAAAAAAGGACATTTCTGCTACAATTAGCATCTATTACAGTTAATAAATTTTTCTCCTGATAATATTTTTTTAGAAGTAAGGTCTGTTTGGTAAATACCTTTAATCTATTTTTTATGGTCTCTTCTTTGTCATCATCTCGTTGATATAACTCCCCTCCGCAAATATCACAAATATTATCCTTTTGAGGAGCATTAAATAACAAATTATAATTAGTATTACATTTTTTACATACTCTACGATTAGCTAATCTCTCAATTACCTTAGTAAAAGGTATCTCAAAGTAAAAAACATAGTCAATATATTCATCAAGTTCTTCATTTAATTTCTCCAGAGATTCTGCTTGTTTTATATTTCGAGGGAAACCATCAAATATATATCCCTTCTTACAATCTTCTCGCTTTATTCTTTCTCTTGCTATTTCAATAATAACCTCATCAGGTACCAGTCTTCCTTTGCTCATAATATCTTGCACCTTTTTACCTAATCTGGTCTTTCTTTCGATCTCTTCTCTTAATATTACTCCTGTTGAAATGACTGGTATATTAAATTCTTTCTGCAACTTTTTTGCTACTGTTCCCTTCCCTCCACCAGGAGGACCTAACAAGATCAACCTCATGAGTTTTCCCTTCTTTCACTAACTATCCCTCTTTAGTTAAATTATCTTCATCTCATAAAATTATTTTTTAATAAATCCTTCATAATGTCTCATTAACAAATGTGATTCAATCTGTTGAACAGTCTCTAAGGCAACTCCTACCATGATCAATAAAGCTGTTCCTCCAAAATAAAGAGTGGTAATCCCTGTAATTTTTATTAAAATGTTGGGTAGAATAGCAATTACAGCTAAAAATATTGCTCCACTTAAGGTAATTCGAGTCATTATATGATCAATATAATTAGCGGTATTTTTTCCAGGCCTTATTCCGGGTACGAAACCTCCATACTTTTTCATATTGTCCGCCATATTAGCAGGATTAAAGGTAATTGCTGTATAAAAGAAAGTAAATAACATTATTAAAATAGCATATAAAATTAGATATAACGGCTGTCCCGGTGAAAGAGCCTCAGATATACTTTTCATAAATATGATATTTTGAAAAAATTGAGCAATAGTAGCTGGGAAAAGTAAAATCGCCGAAGCAAATATTATCGGAATAACCCCTGATTGATTTACCCGTAGGGGGATATGAGTACCCTGGCCACCATACATTTTACGTCCTATAACTCTTTTTGCATACTGAACAGGTATTCTTCTCTGTCCCTGTTGAATGGCAATAACTCCCCCAATAACCATTACAAACACCACGATTAAGCTTAATAAAGCTATTAGGCCAATTTCTCCAACATTTAAAAGCTTAATGGTTTGAATAATTTGAGAAGGAATTCGAGCTATAATTCCAGCAAAAATTATTATAGAAATACCATTACCAATACCAAAATCAGTAATCTGTTCGCCTAACCACATTAAAAAACAGGTTCCTGCAGTAAGGGTAATTACTAATAAAAAACTAAAGCCGACCCCTGAGATTATCAATACACCCATATTTTGTAGCCAGAAGCTTATCCCAAAAGCTTGAACAATAGCTAAAACAACAGTAAAATAACGAGTAATTTTGGTAATTTTATTTCTACCTTCTTCTCCTTCTTTAGCCCATTGTTCTAAAGTAGGGACTACTGCAGTTAAAAGGTTCATAATAATAGATGCATTAATATAGGGCATTATTCCTAAAGCAAAAATAGAAAAACGACTTAATGCCCCTCCAGCGAAAAGATCAAAAAAACCTAAGATACCTCCCTGGGCAAATAAATTTGCTAACGCTTCTTTTTCAACTCCAGGCAAAGGTAAATGACTACCTAATCTAACAACTATTATCATACCAAGGGTAAAATATAATCTCTTCTTTAAGTCAGGAATTTTAAATAAATTACGTATAGTATCTAACAATTATATCACCTCAATCTTCCCACCAGCTAATTCAATCTCCTCTACCGCTTTCTGACTAAATTTATTAGCTTTTATGGTTAACTTCTTAGTAAGGCTACCTTTAGCTAATATTTTTACTCCATTCCCTATTTTTTTTATAATTCCTTCATCAATTAATCTTTGAGGAGTAATTATATCTCCATCTTTAAACATATTTAATCTCTCAAGATTTACAATACTAAATTCTTTCCTAAATATATTAGTAAAACCTCTTTTGGGGATTCTTCTATATAAAGGCATCTGGCCGCCTTCAAAGTTCGCTTTGACCCCACCACCTGAACGAGAATTTTGTCCATTCTCTCCTCTACAGGAAGTTAGACCATGGCCGGACCCACAACCCCTACCTACTCTTTTAGGTTTTTTAATTGATTTAGGAGCAGGGTGTAAATCATCTAATTTCATCACTTGTTACCTCCTGTGGTCGTAATGGTTGACTATACATTTCCACTACGCTTTTACCTCTTAATCTAGCTATATCTTTTGCATTCTTTAAATTCATAAGACCATTCATAGTAGCTTTTACAATATTTAAATTATTATCACTTCCTAAAGACTTGGTTAAGATATCTTGAAAACCTGCAGCTTCAAATATTGCCCGAACTGAACCACCGGCAATTACTCCAGTTCCAGGAGAGGCTGGTTTCATGAAAACCGTAGCAGCCCCGTAATGCCCTATAATTGTATAAGGAATAGTTCCTTTTTTTATTCTTACTTTTATTAAACTCTTCTTTGCTTTTGCTACTCCTTTTCTAATTGCTTCCGAAACATCTTTAGCTTTTCCATAACCTATACCTACAATCCCTTCACCGTTTCCCACAACAATCATAGCAGCAAAACCAAATCTCCTTCCACCTTTCACTACCTTACTTACTCTATTTACAAATACAACTGTTTCATTTAATTCTAAACCTTCAGAATTAATTCTTTGCATCTACCCACCTCCTCTCTATTTTTCTAAACTTTACAATATTCTTTCCTTTCTTTTTCCAAATAATAACTAACTTAAAAATTTATATTTCCTTTTCTCGTACACTCAGCGACTGCCTTTACTTTGCCGTGATATAAATAACCTCCTCGATCGAATACCACTTTTTTTATGCCCTTTTCTTTTAATTTTTTAGCTAACAAACCTCCGAGCATCTTAGCTGCCTTTATATTTCCTTGATATTTTACTTTACCTTTTATCTCTGGATTAAGAGTTGACGAAGATACCAAAGTAATTCCCTTTTCATCATCAATTACCTGGGCATAAATATGTTTTAAACTTCTAAAAATGCATAGCCGTGGCCTTTCACTGTTTCCCTTTATTTCTTTACGTACTCTTTTATGCCTCTTAAGCCTTGCTAATCTTTTATTTATTTCGGTCAATATTAGCACTCCTTTCTAGTGAACTTGAATAATATTACCCTAATTCCTTTGCACCAGTTTTTCCTACTTTTCTTCTCACTACTTCATCAATATATCTAATTCCTTTTCCTTTATAAGGTTCCGGTTTTCTTAATGCTCTTATTTTTGCTGCCGTTTCCCCTACTAACTTTTTATTAATGCCTTTTATTTTAATTATTTTTTGTTTCTCTACTTCAAATTCAATACCTTTAGGCGGATCAATCTTAATGGGATGGGAATAACCTACTTGAATAATCATTTTATTCCCTTCAATTGCAGCTCGGTAGCCTACTCCCCTGATTTCTAATACCTTTTCAAATCCAGAAGACACACCTTTTACCATATTATCTATTAAACTTCTGCTCAATCCATGTAAAGACTTGTGAAATTTACTCTCGGAAGGCCTGGAAACATAGATTTTATCTTCATCTATCTTTACCTGTATACTTGGGTGAATAATTTCTTCCAAGGTCCCTTTTTCTCCAGTTACTTTTACTCTATTATTAAATAACTCAACTTTAACTTCTTTAGGAATAGTTACAGGCATCTTCCCTATTCTGGACATATTAAACCTCCTCTTTTTCGTATATCGTATTGCGTATGTGGTATATTTACCAAATATAACAAATTACTTCTCCACCAAGATGACGTTGTAAAGCTTCTTTGCCAGTCATAAGGCCTTTTGAAGTGGATAGTATGGCAATTCCTAAACCACCTAAAACCTCAGGCATTTCGTCTTTTTTTACATAAACTCTTAATCCGGGTTTGCTGATTCTTTTAAGATTATTAATAGTTTTTTCTTTATTTATATATTTTAAATAAATAGTTAATTGACCCTGTTTATTGTCCTCTTTATACTTATAGTCTTTAATAAAACCCTCATCTTTTAATATGCGGGTGATTTCTAATTTTAACTTCGATGCTGGCACAAATAAAGATTTGTGTCGCATCTTATTTGCATTCCTTATTCGAGTTAACATATCAGCGACAGGATCTGATACAACACTCATATATAATATCCTCCTCTCTTTTGACTCCAACTACTTTATATAACTTTATAAATTTACCTTTTACCAGCTTGATTTAGTTATTCCTGGTAACTCACCTTTGTGAGCCATTGTTCTGAAACATATTCTGCATATGCCAAATTTTCTCATATAACCCCTTGGTCTTCCACAAATACTACAGCGAGAATACTTCCTTACTTTATATTTAGGTTCTTTTTTAGCCTTTACTATTAGGGCTGTTTTGGCCACACTATTTCCTCCTTCTTTAGTAGAAAGTATAACATACTCATAACTCGTACCTCGTATCTCGTGAATGAGATAGAAGTCAGAAGACAGAATCCAGCATTCAGAATTATTTTAGATTATAAGGTTATATTATTTGTTAAGTTATTTTATATTCTTCTGACTCCTGACTACTGACTCCTGAATTCTGATTTTCTTAACGCAATACGATATACAAATTATTTTTTAAAAGGTGTTCCCATTAGTTCTAAAAGAGCCTTCCCTTCCTCATCATTTAAAGCACTAGTTACAATAGTAATATTCATTCCTAAAGTATTAGCAACTTGATCAAAATCTATTTCTGGAAAAATTAATTGTTCTTTTATTCCTATAGTATAATTTCCCCTTCCATCGAATGAATCCGATGGTGTACCTCTAAAATCTCGAATTCTCGCAATAGCTACATTAATAAATTTATCTAAAAATTCATACATTCTATCATTCCGCAATGTAACCTTGCAACCTACAGGCATACCTTTCCTAACCCCAAAATTAGAAATAGATTTTTTTGCTCGAGTAATAATAGGTTTTTGGCCACTTATTATAGCTAATTCTTTTACAGCTTCATCCATAATTTTTGAATCTTTAATGGCGCTTCCTAAACCCATATTAATTATAACTTTCTTTAACCTGGGTACCGCCATTACGCTTTTATATTTAAATTTGTTCATCATTTCTGGAATAACTTTCTTAATATATTTTTCCTTCAATCGGGGCATAATTTAACCTCCTAAACCTTATCTATTATTTCTCCGCACTTTTTACATATCCTCGCTCTCTTGCCCTCTTTAATTTTTCCTCTTTTTATATTAGTGGGTTTATTGCATTTATTACAAATTAATTTGATATTAGAAATATGTAACGAGCCTTCTTGTTTAATTACTCCTCCTTGAGGAACCTTTTGGGTAGGTTTAACGTGTTTTTTTAAAAAATTAACACTTTCAATTATAGCTCGCATCTTTTTAGGAAAGATATCAACAATTTTACCCTTTTTCCCTTTGTCATCTCCACTTATAACTAATACATTATCGCCTTTTCTAAAATTAATTTTATTGCTAATCAAATCACTATTCCTCCCTCTAATTTATACTACTTCAGAAGCTAGTGATATTATTTTCATAAAATTTTTATTCCTTAATTCACGAGCAACAGCTCCAAATATCCTAGTTCCCACCGGTTCGTTTTGATTATTAATAACTACTGCAGCATTATCATCAAATCTAATATAAGAACCATCTGGACGGCCAAGTTCTTTTTTAGTCCTGACAATAACTGCCTTAACAACTTCACCTTTTTTACATGTTCCTCCCACTGCTGCCTCCTTAACTGAAGCAACAATGATGTCCCCTATCCTCGCATATCTCCTTCGAGAACCACCTAAAACTTTAATACATTGTATTTCTTTAGCACCTGAATTATCTGCTACAAATAAACGAGTTTGCATTTGTATCATCTTAGCTACCTTCTCTCTTTAATCATTCTATATAGTACAATTTATTTTATTTTGATTTTTCTATTACTTCTACTACTCTCCACCTTTTTCTTTTACTTAAAGGTCGAGTTTCAGCGATCTTCACCTTATCTCCAAGGTTACAAACATTTTTTTCATCATGTGCCATAAATTTTGATGACTTCTTTATCCTTTTTTTGTAAAGAGGATGTGACACCAGGTACTCCACTTTAATTACTACACTCTTTTCCATACTATCACTTACAACTCTTCCAATTTTTGTTTTAATTTTTCCCCCGGATAACATTTAACCCTCCTTTATTTAATCCATTCATTTTGTCACTTTTTTGTAATTTAATTTCTCGCAAAATTGTCTTTACTCTGGCAATATTACGTTTTACTTCCTTTATTCTCATGGGATTACCTAATTGTCCCGTCACCGTTTGGAATCTTAAACTAAATAATTCTTCTTTAAAATCAACTAATTTTTTTTGAAGTTCTTCTATTGATAAATCTCTTAATTCACTAGATTTCATTTATCCCACCACCTGTTCTTCTCTGGAAAGAAACCGAGTTTTTATGGGTAATTTATGAGCAGCTAATCGCATTGCTTCTTTAGCTAAAATTTTATCTACTCCTCCTAATTCAAATAAAACTTTTCCGGATTTTACTACGGCTACCCAATGATCAGGTGCTCCTTTTCCTTTGCCCATCCTGGTCTCTGCTGGTTTTTTGGTAACTGATTTATCAGGGAATATTCTTATCCAAACTTTTCCACCCCTTTTTACAGCATGAGTTATAGCAATTCTTGCCGCTTCAATCTGGGCACTGGTTATCCAATGAGACTCTAATGCCTGTAAACCAAACTCACCAAAAGCAAGAGAACTTCCTTTGTTAGCGCATCCTTTCATTCTACCCCTATGTGTTTTACGATATTTTGTTCTAGTTGGTTGTAACATCTTTTTGTTCTCCCTCTACATTGGATTTTTTAATATCTTCACTGGCTAAAGCTTCAGTTCTTTGTTCCTGACTATTTTTTTCTTTAAGTTTATCCTTTGAAGGAAGTATTTCTCCTCGAAATATCCAAACTTTAACCCCAATTTTACCATAAGTGGTGTTAGATTCAGCCAAACCATAATCTATATCTGCCCTTAAAGTATGAAGTGGTAACCTTCCTTCCAAATGCCATTCTGTCCTGGCTATCTCTGCTCCACCTATTCTCCCTGAGCAAGATATTTTTATTCCTTCGGCTCCTATTCTCATAGATCGGCCTGCTGCTTGTTTCATTGCTCTCTTAACTGAACCTTTCCTTTGTAATTGTTCAGCAATATTTTCAGCAACTAATTGAGCATCTAATTCAGGGACTTTTACCTCAATAATTTTAATTTGTAAATCACCTTTTATAAATTTAGCCAATTTGCCTTTTAATTTGGCTACTTCTGCTCCTTTCCTTCCTATAACAATCCCGGGCCTTGAACAATTAATAGTTATTCTTACTCTATCGGCTATACGTTCAATTTCTATGCAAGATATCCCGGCATGTCTTAAATTATCTTTAAGATATTTTTTAATTTTATAATCCTCATATATGTTTTTCGCATAACCTTTTTTGGCAAACCATTTAACATCCCAATCTTTTATAATTCCAATTCTTAATCCTTTTGGATGTACTTTTTGTCCCAACTATCTCCCCTCCCCTTTATAATCAACTATAATGGTAACATGACTGGTTCTTTTTCTTATTCTACTCGCTCTTCCCATTGCCCTTGGTCTAAATCTTTTCATCGTAGGTCCTTCGTCTACAAAGGCTTCGGATACATATAAATCTTCCACATTCATATCATTATTATTTTGTGCGTTATAAACTGCTGACTTTAAAATATTGTAAACCATTTTAGCTGAACGGTTAGGAAGAAATTTTAATGCCAAAAGAGCCTTGCCTGCATCTTTGCCCCGAATTATATCTACAGCCTGTCTCCCTTTTCGAGCAGATATCGGTAAATATTTTCCTAGCGCCTTTACGCTCATTGTTTTCCTCCTAATTAACTTTTATTTATTACTTTCGCAGGATTTATAAAAATTGACTATCTTGCGATTTTTACCTGCCAAAAAAATATTTATTATCTTATCTTCTAAAAAATAAATATTTTTTATACTTAGCCTTACTATCTATTTTAATGAAGTTGACCTTTCAGAATGAGCACTGTGTCCTTTAAAAATTCTAGTAGGAGCAAATTCTCCCAATTTATGACCTACCATATTTTCAGTTAGATAAACTGGTATATGTCTCTTACCATTATGAACGGCAATGGTGTGACCAACCATTATTGGAAAAATAGTCGAATTTCTTGACCAGGTTTTTATTATCTCTTTCTTCCTCTTCCGATTTAATTCTCTAATCTTATTTAACAACTTTTCATCAACATAAGGTCCCTTTTTAAAAGATCTAGACATATGAAATAACTGCCTCCCTTATTAACTATTTTTTCGTTCTTCTTTTAATAATATATTTATTAGAAAGTTTGTTCTTTTTTCTAGTACGATATCCCTTAGCCGGTATACCAGTTGGAGAAACCGGGTGTCTACCTCCTGCACTCTTACCTTCTCCCCCTCCCATAGGGTGATCGACAGGATTCATAGCCACACCTCGAACTGTAGGTCTTATTCCTAACCATCTATTTTTGCCTGCTTTACCATGTGATAAGTTTTCGTGAGTGAGGTTACCGATCTGACCAATAGTAGCCATACATTTTAAGTTTATTAACCTTACTTCTCCAGAAGGTAATTTGATGTGGGCATACTTTCCTTCTTTGGCCATAAGTTGAGCTGTTGTACCAGCTGAACGAACCAATCTACCACCTTGTCCTGGCCTTAATTCTATATTATGAATTAATGTACCGGTGGGAATATCTTTTAAAAGTTTTGTATTTCCCGCTTTTATATCTGCGTCTTTCCCAGATACAACTATATCGCCTACTTTTAAGTTTTCCGGACACAAAATATATTTTTTATCGCCATCATAATATTTTAGTAAAGCAATTCGAGCTGAACGAATAGGGTCATATTCAATGCTGGCAACTTTAGCGGGAACTCCAATTTTTTTTCTTCTAAAATCAATTATTCTATATTTTCTTTTATTTCCTCCTCCTTGATGTCTAACTGTAATTCTACCTTGATTGTTCCTTCCGCCTTTTCTTTTTATGCCTACAGTTAAAGATTTTTCAGGTTTATCAGTAGTTACTTCATTAAAAGTAGAGATAGACATAAATCTTCTACCTGGAGAAGTAGGTTTATATTTTTTTATCTCTGCCACTTTAATCTACACCTTTCTTAAGAATCTTTTTAATCCTTTAAATATTTTCTAACTCTTTAATTTTCTCGCCTGTTTTTAAAGTTACTATTGCTTTCTTCCAACGTGATGTCTTCCCCGAATATCTGCCTAAACTTTTCTTTTTCCCGGGCATTTTTATAATATTTACTTTATTTACTTTAGTCTTAAATTTTTCTTCAATGGCTTTTTTAATTTCAGAACAATTAGCTTTCCAATCTACTTTAAACACATATTTATTTTCTTCTTTTAATCTCACGCTTTTTTCAGAAATAATTGGGTATAATATAATATCTTTATCTGAAGGCATTATGCTAACACCTCCTCAATTTGCTTTAGTGCTTCTTTGGTAAATATTATTTTCCCTTGATTTAAGAGATCATAGGAATTAATTTTAGATACTGGTAACACCATTGCATCTTTGATATTTCTTATTGCCTGTTCTATCTTTTTATCTTCTTTTCCAATTATTACTAAGGGTTTTTTAAACGCTTTTAGATTTTCTAAAATTTCAACCATTTTTTTAGTCTTATTTTTTTCTAATGATAATTTTTCTAAAATTATAATTTCATTATTCTTTGCTTTGTTTGAAAGTACTGATTTCAAGGCAGCGGTCTTCATTTTTTTAGGTAAAGAAAAGGAATAATCTCTTGGGGTAGGTCCAAATACTATTCCCCCTCCTACCCAAATAGGTGAGCGAATAGTTCCTGCTCTAGCTCTTCCAGTTCCTTTTTGTCGCCAGGGTTTAGCTCCTCCCCCTCTTACTTCACTTCTATTTTTTGTAGAAGCAGTCCCTCTTCTCTTGCCTGCTAAATAACGTCTAACAACTTGATGAACCAGATATTTATTTATTTTAGTATTAAAAATATTATCTTTTAGGGAAATCTCTCCAATTTCTTTTCCTTTAATATCATGCAAAGACAGTTTGATCATAACTAATCCTCCTTCCCTGGTAAAATATACCCTGATTATATAGTTTTATTAATTATAAGCATTGTTCCTTTTGTTCCAGGTACCGAACCTTTAATTAAAATTAAATTTCGTTCAATATCAATTTTTATTACTTCTAAATTTTTCATTTTTACTCTATCTACTCCCATATGACCTGGTAGTTTTTGACCTTTAAAAACTCGAGCTGCATCAGTGGCGCCAATTGAACCCACGGATCGATAATATTCTTTTTGACCATGCGTTTTTGGTCCCCCAGAAAAATTATGTCTTTTTATCCCTCCCGCAAAACCTTTTCCTTTAGATATCCCTACAACATCTACTCTTTCGCCCTCTTTAAAAATATCTACTTTTATCTCGGTGCCAGAGGAATATTTACTCAAATCATCAACTCGAAATTCTCTTACATGTTTTAGTGGCTCTATTTTATATAGATTAAAATGTCCCACTAAAGGCTTGGAAACTTTTTTCTTATTTATACTCTTAAAACCTAATTGAATTGCGTTATAACCATCTTTCTCTATATTTTTTTGTTGTATTACTTGGCAAGGACCAGCAAGAATTACAGTCACTGGAATAGACTCACCATTCTTAGTAAATATTCTGGTCATTCCTACCTTTTCTCCTAATATTCCTGCAGCCATTTTTACTTTTTCACCTCCGGGTCTAATATATTGTATCGCGTATCGCGTAGTGCGTATTGCGTCAAACCCTTTTATTTATCTTTCTTGTATTAAAATTAATAATTAATATAATTTATATATAATAACACTGTTTATCAATTAGATAAATTTAACTTTTTATCAATTGAATCCTTCGATATAATTTATTTAAAATATCTCTTAATCAATTTTAATTATACGAGTAAAATCTTCTGGCTTGTTTGCCCTATCTTTTATTCTAAAGTCTTGATCTCAATATCTATTCCTGAAGGTAAATCAAGATGCATTAATGCTTCTATGGTCTTAGTTGAAGGTTCTACTACATCAATTAATCTCTTGTGAGTTCTCATTTCAAACTCTTCCCTCGACTTTTTGTCCACATGTGGTGAACGTAAGACACAATATTTATTTATCTCAGTTGGTAAAGGTATAGGTCCAGAAAATTTGCCCCCTATTCTTTTTATGGTTTCAATTATCTTCAAGGTAGAATTATCCAATATTCTATGATCATATGCTTGTAAACGAATCCTTATCTTTTGCATGAAATATTCTTTTACCTCCCCATTATTCTCGTATCGCGTATCGCGTAAAATATAAAACTAAAAAAGTAAAATCATAATTTAAAATATTTAAAGCAATTCAATTTTGAGTTTTGGTTTTACGCTTTATACTTTTCGCTTTGCGCTGTCTTTTGAGATTGCTTCGTCGCTTTGCTCCT
>DAOWEX010000060.1:0-2957 GCA_030638265.1 Atribacterota bacterium | reverse complement strand
TTAAAAAAGTGAAATCCTATTACTCCTTAATTTCCAGAGGAAAAATTAATAATCACAAGATAATGCTGGCAAAACCACAGACTTTTATGAATTTGAGCGGAAGAGCAACAAGCAAAATAGTTTCCTATTATAAGATCTCTTTTTCAGATCTGCTGATAGTTTATGATGATTTGAATTTAGAATTAGGTCAGATAAGAATTAGGAAAAGGGGGAGTGCAGGCGGTCACAAGGGGATGGAATCAATTATACAATATTTAGGTAACGAAGATATTCCCCGTTTGAGAGTAGGAGTTGGTGGTTCTTTATTTAATTTTAACCTTGATTGTGTTTCTTATGTTCTTTCGGTTTTTGAAGTTGAAGAGAGGGAAAAAGTAAAAGGAGTAATAAAACTATCCACAGAAGCAATAAAATCGATAATTAAAAGTGGCTTTGAGGAAGCTATGAGAAAGTATAATAAAAAATTAGGTGAATCGTAGCAAGGCAATAAAAGACAATATATATTTAAGATTATATTTCTAATTAAAAAAGAGACATGCTTATACATGTCTCTTTTTTATAGACAAATCAAGTGCAATTAGATACAATATCGATAAGGCTTAAAGTAAACCCTGCTTATTAGATACTCACTTAGCAGGGTAAATAAGAAATCTTATTTTTGAAGATTAGGAGAAACATAGATGCCTGAATTAAGAAAAGATCCCATAATTGACAATTGGGTGATAATTTCCACAGAGAGAAGCAAAAGACCTTTGGATTTCAAAGTGAAAGCCGAAGAAAAGAGAAAAGATAATTGTGTATTTTGTAAAGGTAATGAACATAAGACACCACCTGAAAAGTTTGCTTTTCGAGAAAAAGGTACTTTAAAAGATAACCCGGGATGGAAGGTAAGGGTAATAGCTAATAAATATCCTGCATTAAAAATGGAAGGGAAGGCAGCGAGGGAAAAAGTAGGGTTATTTGAAAAAATGGATGGCATTGGAGTGCATGAAGTAATCATTGAAACCCCATATCACCATGAAGATTTAAATAGTTTGAGCATCACTAATATCATTTTAATTTTAAAGACTTATCGACAAAGATATTTAAGTATATTTGAAGATAAAAGAATAAAATATATTCTAATATTTAAAAATTATGGTATTGATGGGGGAGCATCTTTGGAACACTCTCATTCCCAGCTTATTGCTACTACTATTATTCCTAAAAGGACAGAAGAGGAATTAAAAGGCTCCAGAAAATATTTTTCCTTGGTAAAAAGATGTATTTTCTGTGATTATATCAATCAGGAGATACAATATAAAGATAGAGTAATAGAGGAAACAGAAAAATATATAGCTCTTTCACCTTTTGCAGCAAGGTTTCCCTTTGAAACCTGGATATTACCTAAGTATCACAGTGCCTATTATGAGGAAATTAATGATGATGAAATTTTTAACTTAGCCAAGATGATGAAAGAGATTTTATTTAGAATTAAAAATAAATTAAATAACCCTCCTTATAATTTTATAATTCATACTGCTCCTTCCAAAAAATCTTCTACCAAGGAGTGGCCTGATTTAGATAAAAAATATCATTGGCATATAGAGATAATCCCTCGGCTAACCAAGATAGCTGGATTTGAATGGGGCACAGGATTTTATATTAATCCTACTTCCCCTGAAGCGGCTGCCAGAATTCTAAGTAGTATATAGTATATAGTATATAGTATATAGTAAAGAAAAGAAAAACCAGGAGAAAGAAGACAGAAGCTAGAATAAGGTACAGTAATAAGTGATGAGTAATGTGTTTCGGGTTACAGGTTACAAGTTTCGAGTTTATAGAGAGAGGCACGATATATCGCGTCTCCACTCCTGAATTCTGATTTTCTTAACGCGATACTCGATACTCGATACGCGATACGATATACTAACGACTAATTTGTTGGAGGTAAAATTATTATGAAAATGAAAAAGATTGCTGTTCTTACCAGTGGGGGAGATTCTCCGGGGATGAATGCTGCTATTAGAGCAGCAGTAAGAACTGGTATATTCCACGGTTTAGAGGTATTTGGTGTCGAGAGAGGATTTACTGGATTAATGGAAGGAAAAATTTTCCCTATGAATCTGGTATCAGTAGGTGGAATTATGCAAAGAGGAGGGACCATTCTTAAAACCTCCCGCAGCGAGAAATTTAAGACTAAAGAAGGTCTTGATATTGCCCTTAAAAAGCTCCAGGAATTTGGTATTGGCGGATTGGTAAACATTGGAGGGGACGGAACCTTAAGAGGAGCCCGAGATTTAAGTTCGTTAGGGGTAAAGACCATCGGGATTCCAGCCACTATAGATAATGATCTACCTAAAACAGATATGGCTATAGGCGTAGACACTGCTTTGAATACAGTTATAGAAGCCATTGATAAAATTAAAGACACTGCTTCCTCACATCAGAGAGCTTTTGTGGTGGAAGTTATGGGAAGAAATTCTGGATATTTAGCTTTAATGAGTGGAATTGCCGGAGGAGTTGAAGTGATTCTTATTCCAGAAATTTCATATAATCTTCAAGAAATTAATTTAAAAGTGAAAGAGGGTTATAAAAGGGGAAAAACTCATTGTATTATTGTTATTGCAGAAGGGGTAGGGAAAACCAATGAAGTAAGTAAATATTTAGAAGATAAGATTGGTTATGAAACACGGATTACCATTTTAGGTTATTTACAAAGAGGGGGATCGCCTTCCGCATTTGACCGGTTATTAGCCAGCCGTTTGGGAGCAGCAGCAGTTGAATTACTCTTCAAAGGCGAGACAGGCAAGATGGTAGGATTAATTGGAAACAAGATAGAAGCAACTGATTTAGAGGTAGTTTTGAGCCAGCAAAAAACTATCGATCAAGATCTTTACGATTTAGCTTTGGTTTTAGCAAAATAATAATTAGTCGTTAGTATTTAGTGAAAGGAACATTTATATTAATAATGGCTTTAT
>DAOWEX010000075.1:0-9174 GCA_030638265.1 Atribacterota bacterium | reverse complement strand
CGATAATAAGCACTGTTTTTAAGGATTATAGTTATTTAATTGATAGTTCGCTACGTTGAGTAGTAGAACTTGTAAATTGGTAAGAGAATTCTTTAAATGGTAAAATGTTAATGAAAAATGAGGAGGTAGTGATTTTAGATTATGGAAGAATCATTTGGAGATTTAAAGAAGAGCCAAAAAGCATGTCGAAGAACCCTCACCTGTCAGGAATATTTTGCTCCTCAAAGAGTAGAGGAAGCACTGGAAATTTTATCCAGATATGGAAAAGAAATTAAAGTAATTGCGGGTGGAACTGATCTGTTGGTTCAATATTATGATCGACTCTACGAGATTAGTTCTTGGTTGGATTTAAAAAATATTAAAGAATTAAAAGAAATAAAAATATACCAGAATCAAATGGAAATTGGGGCGATGGTTACCCATAACCAATTAGAAAAATCAGGAAATATCAAAAGATATTTTCCAGTTTTAAGCCAGGCTGCTGCGGATATTGGTTCACCTCAGATAAAAAATCGAGGAACTGTTGGAGGCAATATTGTTAATGCTTCTCCAGCCGGTGACCTTCTGCCTCCTTTGATGGCTTATGAAGCTCAATTTAGATTACTCTCTAATCAGGGAGAGGTGATAGTACTAGCGGAAGAATTTTTTATCGGGCCCAAAGAAACTATCTTAAAACCAGCCCAATTATTAACCCAGATAATTCTTCCCCTGCCGCCTGAAAGGACTTACGGCAGCTGGATTAAAGTTGGAAAAAGAAAGGCTTTAATTATTGCTACCATTACCCTGGCTCTGGTAGTAGAAATGGCTGAAGATAATAAAATTATTAAGGACGTAAGAACCTGTCTCGGTTCTGTGGCCCCGACTCCGATTGAAATTAAAGAAATTAAAAAAATGATGGTGGAGAAAAATTTTGATCAATTAAATTTTGCCGAATTAGGCCAAATAGTAGAAGATAAGATTTCCCCTATTGATGATATCAGGGGAACGAGAGAATATCGTAAGGATGTAGCCAAAGAAATTATGATTAATGCCTTAGAAGAGATAGATTCAGCGTGGAGGTCATATAAATGAATAAATTAGTGATAGAATTAACCATTAATGGCAAGAAAAGGAAAGTGGAGACTACTCCTTCAATCCGTTTGCTGGATCTTTTAAGAGACGATCTTCATCTTACCGGGACTAAAGAAGGATGTGGAAAGGGTGAGTGTGGGGCTTGTACCGTAATTATGAATGGTGAGCTAATAGCCTCCTGTTTAGTATTGGCTCCTCAGGCCGATGGGGCAGTTATTACTACTATCGAGGGGATAGTAGATGGAGAAAATTTGGACCCAATTCAAGAAGCTTTTGTGGAAACGGGAGCAGTTCAATGCGGATTCTGTACCCCCGGGATGATATTAGCTACTAAAAAACTGTTAGAAGAAAATTCCCATCCTGATGAAGAAGAGATTAAGCGGGGTATCTCCGGCAACCTCTGTCGCTGTACCGGATATCAAAAGATATTTGATGCTGTTAAATTAGCTGCAGATAAATTGTCGAAAAGGAATAGCAGAAGAGGTGAGAAAAATGGGTAGAATATATGTAGGTAAAAATATTTGTAAAGTAGATGCTCAGGACAAAGTAACAGGCAAGGCTATATATCCTGATGATATTTATTTTGAGGATATGTTGTATATTAAAATTAAGAGAGCTACTCATCCTCATGCCTATCTACGCCGAATTGAAATAAGTAAAGCACAAAAATTACCAGGAGTAGTTAAGATTATCACTGCGGCTGATATTCCCCAGGTTAAGAATTTTGGTTTAATTATTAAGGACCAACCGGTTCTGGTGGGAATTGGCCAGAAAATGCCTTATATGGGCGATGCCCTGGCTATTGTTATTGCTGAGAGTAAAGAAGTTGCTTCTAAAGCAGTTAACTTGATTGAAATTGAGGTAGAAGAATTAGAAGTAATTTCTGACCCCTTGCGGGCTATGGAAAAAGATGCTCCCCTTATTCATCAAGATGGCAATATTCTGGCTACCCATTATTTAGAAAAAGGTGATATAAAAAAAGGTTTTGCTCAAGCGGATGTCATTGTAGAGAATGAATATAGAACAAGTTTTTTAGACCAGGTACCTCTCCAGGTAGAAGCAGGAGTGGGAATTTATGACGAAGAGAGTGGAGTTATTAAACTCTGGGTGGCTTCCCAGTGGCTTCATGATACTCAGGCGGATATTGCCCAATCTCTTGGTTTTCCTAAAGAAAAAATAAGGATTATTCAGCCAATTATTGGTGGTGCCTTTGGTAAAAAAGAGGATATCTCGGTTCATATTCACTTAGCCTTAGCGGCAATAGCAACCAAGAGGCCAGTTAAACTGACTTATACCAGAGAGGAATCAATGATTACTCAATCCAAAAGACATCCTTTTATTATTCGAGCAAAAACTGGGGCAACTAAAGAGGGTTATTTAACTGCCTGGCAGGTAGAAGTAATCGGTGATACTGGAGCTTACGCCTCCAGTGGATTGGCAGTAGTACATAAAGGTATGTATCATTGTACCGGTCCTTATAATGTAGATAATGTAAAAGGGGTAGCCTATACTGTTTACACTAATAATACATATTGCGGAGCGATGCGTGGTTTTGGTGCAACTCAGATGGCTTTTGCCTATGAGTCCCAGATGGATATTTTAGCCCACAAATTGGGAATTGACCCAGTTCAATTCCGCTTACAAAATGCTTATGATTTAGGTTCTTCTACACCCAATGGGCAGATATTAACCCATAGTGTAGGAGTGAAAGAGACCATTAAAGAAGCCGCAGATATAGCAGGTTGGAAGGGGGGACCGAGATGAAAAAACAAGGTAGAGGAATAGCCACTATTATGTTCGGTTTTGGTTATGGAGAAGGATTCCCCGATCATGCTATTGCTGCAGTAGAGATCAAAGACGATGGCAAGATTCTAATAAGAACTGCTGCTGCTGATGTAGGAGAGGGTGTCTTAACTGTAGTCACTCAAATTGCTGCGGAAGTTTTAAAAGTAAATCCAGAGGTGGTTGAAGTGATTTTAGGTGATACTCATCTTACTAAGAGTGCTGGCTCTACCTCAGCAACCCGCCAGACATTTTTTACCGGAAATGCAGTTAAAAGAGCTTCTGAAGAGTTATTAGGTAAAATTTATCATTACGCAAGTTTGGAATTTAAAAGCAATCATGTGGAATTAGGGATAGATGAAGGGTATATCTTTAGAAACGATAATCCAAACGATAAATTAAGTTTTTGGAAATTGGCAAAAAAAGTAAATAAAAGAGGGGATAATCTAAAAGCAGAAGCATCTTTCTTTTTACCAACCGATAAACCCGATCCCAAGACTGGACAGGGTGAAAAAGTTTATGTGGCTTACACTTTTGTTACTCAGATTATTGATGTAGAAGTAGATACAGATACCGGAATTGTTCAGGTGCTAAAGGTTTATTCTGCTGCTGATATTGGTAAAGCAATAAATCCTAAAAATGTAGAAGGACAGATAGAGGGAGGAACTGTCCAGGGAATGGGTATGGCTCTAATGGAAGAACAGGTTATTAAAGAAGGAATTACTTTAAATCCAGATTTAACTGGTTATCTAATTCCTACTTCTATGGATGCCCCTCAGTTTATTACTCAACTGGTAGAGAATGAAGATTCTGATGGACCTTATGGAGCCAAAGGAATTGGGGAACCGGCTACAATTGCTACTGCTCCGGCAATTGCCAATGCAATTTACGATGCCATAGGTGTAAGAATCTACGACCTTCCCATCTCTCCAGAAAAAATATTAAAAGCCCTGAAGGAAAAAAGGGAGAGGAGTGTAAAAAATAGCTGATTAAAAATTAAATTATAATATAATTTTAAGGATTTACATTCTTAGGTAAAAGGCTGGCTCGGGTAATGGCTTCAGAGCCAAATTTTTCTCTGATTTTATCTAAAGACTGAGTAAGTTGTTCTAATTTATCATCTTTATCCTTTAAAATTCTTAACTGTTTTAGTCTATTGTTGGAGGTTAATTTAGAAAGTTTTACCCCTAAAAGCCTGATTCCGCCTTTTTTAATTTTTATTTTATCTAAAAGGTTTACCACTACTTTAAAAATAAGATCATCAATATTAGTAGGATTATTTAGAGTCTTGGATTTATTCAGAGTAGTAAAATTATGAAATCTTATTTTCAAGGTAATGGTCCTACCCTTATAACCTTCTTTCCTGGCAGTATAACCTACTGTCTGAGAAATTTTAAGCAGTTCTTTTATGAGAATTTCCTTTTCAGTTATATTAGCGGGAAAGGTTATTTCTTTACTAATAGATTTTACTGTTAAAGGGGGAGTAACTGGACTTTCGTCTATTCCTTGAGCTAAGAGTTTTATTTTTCCCCCATTTTTACCTAAAAGATTTTCAATTATAGAATCAGGTATCTTAGCTAATTGTTCTACCCGATAAATACCAGATTTTTTTAATAATTCTTCCGTCTTTCTTCCTATACCCCAGAGAGCGGAGATGGGGAGGGGATAGAAGATTTTTTTAATATTTTCCGAAAGGATAATATAAAAACCATCCGGTTTCCCCAGGTTAGTGGCTATTTTGGCCAGAAATTTATTTTCTGCTATTCCAACAGAAACCTTGAGACCTAATTCACGATGAACTCTTTCTTTAATCTTTCTACCTATAACATCTATCGGCCCGAAGAGTGATTCACATCCCGATACATCTAAAAAGAGTTCATCCATACCCAGTGGTTCTACTAAAGGTGTGTAATTGCTGCATATATGAAAAAATTTTTGGGACATTTCCAGATATCTTCTCATTCGAGAAGGGACAAAAATTCCTTTGGGACATTTTTGACGGGCCTCCCAGATAGACATTCCAGCACGAATACCATATTTACGGGATTCATAAGAGGCAGCATGGACTACTCCTCGGTTTAAATTACCTCCACCACCGCTTATTCCTCCTACGATAAGAGGCTTACCCTGATAGGTCGGGTTATCTCTTTGCTCTACTGAAGCAAAGAAGGCATCAAGATCCAGATGAATTATGGATAATTGTTTGTGCTCATTCATTATCTTTCTTTCTCTGCCTCTTTAATTTTTCCGGCTTTTATTTCTTCTCGAAGGAGTTTGATCAACATTAAGGCATTTTTAACTGCTTTAGCTTTATAATGATTGTTCATAAAGATATATTGGTCTTCAGTTTTTTCGGTAATCTTTTTTATTTTAGGTATCCATTCTCTCAATTCTTCTTCGCTATAAAGATAATCATATCTCTGATAAGCTTTTTCGTGTTCCCACCAATTAGCCTTATTTCGACCGTGAAATCTAACATAACCCAGGTTAGAAGTAATTTCAGCTACAGGAGGAATTAAACCTTTGAGTTGGGGTTGGTCTACACAACAAAAACCTATGTCGTTATTTTTTAAAATTCTGAATATTTCATTGTTTATCCAGTAAGAATTCCTAAATTCTACTACCAGAGGTATATCCTCCATCCTTTCTTTAAAGCGGAGAAGATAATCCCTGTTGGAGGAAGTATTATAAAAAGAATAGGGGAATTGAGCTAACACACAAGCAAATTTACCTACCTCCAGTAGGGGTTTTATAGATTCTTTAAAATCATTAAAGATTGTAGGATTTTCTTCCCGGCTATGGGTCATTTCTTGATTGGCTTTTACTGCAAACTTAAAGTCAACAGGAACCTTTTGTTGTAAATAATAAAAGGATGCCGGGTGAGGTATACGATAGTAAGTAGAATTAATTTCGGTAACCTTAAACTTTTGGGCGTATAGTTTTAACATTTCTTTTTTGTCAGTATTTTCGGGATAGAAGGTTCCTATCCAATCTTTATAACTAAAACCAGAAGTACCAACGTATAGCATATTTACTATTTTTTCCCTCCCTTAAATCTTCTTAAAATTCCAATAACTTTGCCCAGAATAATCGCATCTTTGGTATTTATAGGTTTGTAAAGAGGATTGGAAGGTTGCAGAATAACCTGATTGTCTTTTTTATATAATCTTTTTACTGTAACTTCTTCCTGATTTAAAAGAGCGATAACAATATCTCCATTGTCTGCACTTTGCTGGGGTTTAACCATAACGTAATCTCCGTCAAGGATATGATCACCAATCATACTGTCACCTTCAACTTTTACCATAAAGCTTTCTTCGCTACCAGAAAGTTCTTCCGGTATAGGTATGACTTCGGTGATGTCTTTTAAGGCCCATAAGGGCTCTCCTGCGGCCACACTTCCTACTAGGGGCACCATCTTTGTTTGGGGGATAATTTTAATGGCTCGAGATCTCTCTTTCTCACGATGGATATAACCTTTCTTTTCCAGGATAGTAAGATATTTGTGGGCAGTAGCAGAGGAAGTTACTCCTATAGCTTTGCAGATTTCCCGAACAGTGGGCGGATAACCTCTCTCTTTAATTTTTTTTCGAATCAAGCGAAGAGTCTTTTTATGGTTTGGGGCAAGGAAATCTTTTTGCATAATTTTTTCAACCCCCTTTAAAGAATTTAAGTAATAACTCGCTATATCTAGCATAATTTGTCGTCTGTTTGTATTATAAACTAAACGTATGTTCATTGTCAAGTTTTTTTATTTTAATTGCCTTAATGAAATAATATGGTAAAATTAAAAAGGAGTAGTTTTATAAATAAAGAATAGGGAGAATGATGAGAATTGTTTAATAACATTTTACTGGCTGATAAAGATATAGATGTACATCTTGTGGAAAAGGTGCGAGCAGAAGAAAAATCGATTATAGCTCTGGAGAATATGTTGGGTTATAATATTTGCAAATTAGAGGAACTAAGACCTCATAAGAAGGATTTGGAGTTTTTCGCCCGGACAGGATATGAAAAAATTCCAGATTTAATAAATTTGGAATATTGGATGGAAAGGATTGATAATACTGAAGAGGGCATAGAAAAAAGAGAGGAAAATATTATAAAGCTGTATGACCGATTATATTCCCAGATAATTTTAAAGATGATAGAAGGCGAAAAATTAGATCCTTTAGAGAACTTTTTCTTTCAGAGTAGGGGGCATATGGAAAAAGTAAAGCGTGGCCAGATGAGTTTTGGAGAATTGGTAGAAAAATATGACTGGGAAAAAGAACAATTTAAAGAGGAGTAGATAATAATGGAATTAATAGAAGCAATTAAAAAACGAAGGAGCATACGTAAATTTAAATCGGATAAAATTCCTAAAGAGGATATTTATGATATTATTCGAGCAGCTACCCTCGCTCCCAGTGCTCATAATAAACAGATGTGGCGTTTTATTGCCATAAGTAATAAAGAAGTACTAAAGGAGATGAAAAGAGCAATTGTTAAAGAAATAGAAGAAATAAGTAGCTGGCCAGAAGTGAAAGAAGCAGAGACTAAAATTAAAGGTATGAGGGCTTATTCCACATTTTTTGTAAAAGCACCACTGGTTTTTGCTGTTTTGGTAAAACCTTATCATTCGATGGTGGATGAACTATTGAAGTTAGAGGGATTAAAGAAGGGGCAAGTTGAGCTCTTGCACTCTCATGTTGAGATTCAAAGTGTTGCTGCTGCAGTGGAGAATCTATTGTTGGCTGCTACGGAGAAAGGATATGGAACCTGCTGGATGTGTGGTCCTCTAATTGCTGCACCAGCATTGGAGAAAATACTTCAGGTAGAGAAACCCTGGAAATTAATGGCTTTAGTAACGATGGGAATTCCCAATCAAGAGCTAAAACCTAAATTATTAAAAGATATTGATGAGGTATTAGAGTTTGTTGACTAAATTTCTTTCCGGTTAAAGGCATAGATAGATAAGAACACAAAGAGGATTCCGACTGAAAATAAAAGGGAAACTTCATTCCAGGTCATTTCCCCTGTTAAGAAGAGTGGCATAGAATTGCAATGAGTAAATATACTAAGATTTTTAGTCAATTTAAATAAGGTAAATAACCAGAAAACTAAAGTAAGGATTATTCCTCCGACTGCTGCCTTTACCTGGTCATTAAAGAGAACTGAGAAGAAGAAAGTATAGGATAAAATTACGAAAGAAAGCGAAAATATAACAATATTACCTAAAATCAATTGAGTTATTGTGAGTCCAGTTATATCTCTTCCCCAGAACAGACTAAGTGGATAGATAATTATTGATGGAATTAAGGTAATGAAAAACATTCCTGCACAAATAGTAATAAATTTTTCTAGTATTACCCTGGTGCGAGAGATGGGCTTAGAAAGGAGAAGTTCTAAGGTTTTATTTTCTGCTTCTTTAGCAAGGCAACCCATAGCTAATAAAATAGCAAATATAACTGCAAACTGTTTTAGATTCTTTTCAAACCACTGACTGCTTAGGTAGGCTGGATAACCAGTAATAATACTTAATTGTTTCTGTACCAACTCTTTTAAAAATTTAGGTATTCCAATCATTTTAGAATTTAGATTTGGCTGCATTTCTTTAAAGGCAGGATAAAAATATACAACTATAATTCCTGTAATCATTAGGATTAATAAAAAAATTACAAATTTCCATCTGTTTTCTTTGAATTCCTTTTTAGCTATTATCATTTTTATTGTTTCCTTATATCTTTAACAATTTTTAGAATTAAATTCTTTGCAATAAACCTTGTTTATTTTTCTTCCTTATTTTTGAAATATCTAAGAAATATATCTTCTAAATCTGCTTCTTCAAAATTAAGGGAAAACAGGGGATAAGAATTTATTTTTTTTAAGACCTCTTCTTCATTTCCAGCAATAGTCAGGATATATTTATTGCCTTCTTTCTCTATTTTAGTTATTCCTTCCATCTCTAATTCTTTTTCAGGAACTTCTTTCTGGAATACTACTCGCAGAGTTCTTTCTGTGGCTTTCTTTAGTTCATTTATATTTTTAGTAACAATTAGAGTGCCCTTTTTTAAGATTCCTACTCGATCACAAATTTTTTCCACTTCTGATAAGATATGAGAAGACATAAAAACAGTTTTCCCTTCACTCCTTTGTTCTTTAATTAAATTTAGAAATTCATTTTGCATTAAAGGATCTAATCCAATAGTAGGTTCATCTAATATCAATAACTCTGGCTGATGCAAGAGGGCTTGAGCAAGAGCAAGTTTTTGTTTCGTTCCATGAGAATAAGTTTTTATTTTTCCCTCCATTTTTATTTCAAATTTTTTTATTAATTTT
>DAOWEX010000051.1:0-3944 GCA_030638265.1 Atribacterota bacterium | reverse complement strand
TTTCTGATCTCTTTTTCCGAGCATATTCAAATTTGGTCCATTGATTATTCCTATCTTTAGCATAATTACCACTCCTTTTAAAATTCTTCTAAAGCTTTTATTACTTCTTCTTTGGTAATATTATCAATTAGACTAACTTTCCCCAGGGCTTCTGGTAAAATAAATGTCATTCTGCCCTGATAGTTTTTTTTATCTAAAGTTAATGTTTCCCAGAACTGGTTGTAGTCTATATTTTTAATATGTTTAAATATGGATTCCCGCTTTCGCGGGAATGACAATATTCGTTTAATTTGTTCTTCAAGATCTTCTGAACATATTCCTCTATTACGAGCGATTTTAGTCTCGATTAACATACCTAAGGCTACTGCTTCGCCATGACTCAAATCTTGATATTCTGCCTCTACTTCCAGGGCATGGCCAATACTGTGGCCGAAGTTCAGAATTTTACGTAGATTTCTTTCCCAGGGATCTTTTAAAACTACATCTACTTTTAAAGTAGCGGCTTCATTTACCACTTCATATAGAAGGCCATTATTTTTTCTTAATAATTGAGAAATATTTTTTTCTAACCACCTAAAAAGAGATGGAGAGCTAATAACCGCTATCTTTATAGCTTCTACTATTCCATTCTTTATATCCTTATCTGATAAGGTCTGTAAAACTTCAGGGTCGGTATAAACTGCCTTAGGCTGATAGAAACTCCCGATTATATTTTTAGCTAAAGGATTGTCAACTGCTACTTTACCTCCAATACTACTATCTACCTGGGCTAAAAGAGTAGTAGGAATATGTACCAAAGGTAGGCCTCTCATATAGGTAGAGGCGACAAATCCGACTAAATCTCCTATCACTCCTCCACCCAAAGCTATAAGGGCAGTGGTTCGGTCAGCCTTCCTCTTTAATAATTCATCATAGAGATAATTTACCGTAGACAGGCACTTGTATTTCTCACCATCAGGGGCATCTATAAAATCAGGATTAAAACTACCTTTTTTAAGAGCGGATAATAATTTAGCTCCGTATAGACTATTTACTAAAGGATTAGTAATTACAATGACCCTTTTATTCTCTACTATATTAGATAAATATTCACCTAATTTATCCAGAATTCCTCTTTCAATACAAATCTTATATTCTTGATCTTCTATAATTTTTACTTTAATCTCCTTCATCTATTCACCCTTCACCCTTCAAAAGATCTATTATTTTATCCACAACTTCCTGAACACTCAGATTAGTGGTATCAATCTTCCAATAGAAATTATCATACATTTTCTTTCTCTTTTCTAAGAGATGATTAATCTTATTTAAAATATTATTTCCTTTTATAAGGGGCCGATTATTCTTTCTTTTTACCCGATTATAGATAGCCTGAGAATCAGCATAAAGACAAATTATCTTTCCTTTCTGACTTAATATTCTGGTATTATCCCAAGAAAGGAATGTCCCTCCGCCCGTAGCAATAACCATATTTTCTTTTTGAGATAATTCTTTTACTAATTTGTTCTCTTGTTCTCGAAAATATTTTTCCCCATATCTACCAAAAATATCCGATATACTCATCCCCTGGCGTTCTTCGATAATTTGGTCCATATCTATAAATTCCATTCCCAATTTTCGGGCTAATTCTTCAGCTACTATACTTTTTCCAGTCCCCATAAATCCGGTAATAATAATACTTTCCCTCATATCTCTTGAAGTCTCTCCGCATATTTTTTATAATTCTCCTTAATTTCCAGTAAAGAATCTCCGCTAAATTTCTCCAGAAAAGCAGCTGCTATTTCCCAAGCTGCTACTGCCTCTCCCACTATACTGGCAGCCGGTACTACACATATATCAGACCTTTGGTAGATTGCTTTGGTCTCCTTTTTAGTAGCAAAATCAATAGAACGAAGGGGATTAATCAAAGTAGGTATGGGTTTAAGATAAGCTCTAATTACCACCTGTTCTCCATTAGTCACTCCACCTTCTATGCCACCAGCCCGATTGGTCTTCCGATAATATCGGGAGGAATTCTTTCTTGGCTCTTCTTGAGCAAAGATTTCATCATGGACGGCTGAACCTTTCTTTTTCGAGGCCTCTATCCCCTCACCTATTTCTACCGCCTTTACCCCTGGTATACTCATCAGAGCTGAAACCAGTCGAGCATCAAGGCGCCTATCCCATTGAACATAATTTCCCAAACCAATGGGAACACCGGTAATTACCACCTCAAATACTCCCCCTAAAGTATCTCCTTTCTCCCGAGCTCGATCTATCTCTCTACACATTCCAATTGATGCTATTCCATCTACGCAATATACTGGAGATTTGTTAATCTCAGCTTTAATCTTTGGATTAAAAGAAGTAATCCTTAGGGCTTTAACCTGTCCAATCCTTAATACATAGCTATAAATATTTAAATTGAATTCTTCTAAAAATTGTTGAGCCACTGAGCCTATAGCCACCCTCATGGCAGTTTGTCGAGCACTGGCTCTCTCTAAGACTTTCCGCACATCTTTAAATCTATATTTTATAACACCAGCAAAATCCGCATGCCCTGGCCGAGGGATAGTTAAAGAGGGATATTTTTTATCTTGCCAATTCTCCCAGTCTTTATTTTTTATCATTAAGCCAAGCGGACTTCCTATGGTCTTCCCTTCTACCAATCCGGATAATATCACTACTCGATCCTGTTCAATCTTCATCCTCTCTCCTCTGCCATACCCCCCTTGACGTCTTTTCAGATTAAGACTGATCTTTTCTTCGTTTAAGGAAAGACCTGCTGGCAATCCTTCTACTATCCCTATTAGACATTTTCCATGAGATTCTCCCGCATCAAGAAATCTTAGCATTTCTACTCTTTCTCCTTTCTTTTCAGCTTCTAAGCAATCTGAGTAATTTTTTCAATTATTTCTAATACTTCTTCCCCTTCTGGTTTAAAGCCAGTCCAGAGATAAAAACTCTCTATGCCCTGATAAACTAACATCGGTAAACCATTAATTATCTTTGCTCCCGCCCTTTCCGCTTGTCTTAGAAAAAGAGTCTTCGCTGGATGATAGATAAGGTCATAGACCAAGAGAGCAGGATGAAACAATTTCTCATTAGGCAAAGGAGTATTATCGACCTGGGGTGCCATTCCTAAAGAAGTGGTATTAACTAAAAGATGGGCCTTCTCTATTTTATCTTTTAAATCCTCTTCCTCTAAAAGAAATACACTAATACGGCTTTTGGAGAAAAAGGACGAAAGATTTTGTTTAATCTTTTTAGCTTTTTCTAAAGTCCGATTAAAGATACATATTTCTTCTATCCCTTCCTCCAAGAGAGCGTAAACTACTGCTCGAGCAGCTCCTCCTGCCCCCAAAATAACTGCTTTTTTTTCTTTTATGACAAATTTTTCATCTTCCTGCAGACTTTTCTTAAAACCAATTACGTCAGTATTGTAACCAATGAGAGCCCCTTTATTATTAACAATGGTATTTACTGCTCCAATTCTTCGGGCAGATTCTTCTAATTCATCTAAAAATTTAATTACTTTCTCTTTGTAAGGGAAAGTAATATTTACCCCTTTTATATTTAGGGCTTTTATCCCTTGAATAGTTTTGGATAAATTGGTTTCCGTTACTTGAAAGGGCAAATAACAAAAGTTTAAAGAATACTTAAGCAATATTTGGTTATGGATAAGTGGGGAAAGACTATTTTCTATATTTTTACCGATTATTCCGATTATTTTAGTTTTTCCGTTGATATCTTTTTTCATTTATGCCTCCGCCTCAATTTTTTATAAGATTGCTTCGCTGCGCTCGAATGATAATAAGTTAAGAATTAATTAATTTTTGTAAAGTCTTTTCGAATCCGGGAAAAGATATATCTATACATTCTGAATTTTTAATAATGGTTTTACCTTCCGCTAATAAAGCAGCTACAGCTAAAGACATAGCAATTCTATGATCATTGTAGCTTTC
>DAOWEX010000081.1:0-4308 GCA_030638265.1 Atribacterota bacterium | reverse complement strand
ATTAGGCCTTTCCATAGTATACAAACTTGTAGAGGGTCATCAGGGAGAAATAAAAGTTGAATCTAAAGAAGGGGAAGGAACAAAATTTATTATTTTTCTACCTCAAAAAGGAGTGAAGTAATTTTGCGAAAAATATTAGTGATCGATGATGAACAAAATATAAGAAGGATGTTAACACGGGTACTTTCTTCAGCGGGATTTATAGTTAAAGAATCTATTAATGGTTTAGAGGCCCTTAAGAGATTACAGGAAGAAAATTACAGTTTAGTATTATTAGATCTTAAAATGCCCGGTCTAAACGGAATTGAAACTTTAAAGAAAATAAGAGAATATGATATAAATTTGCCAGTTATTATGATGTCTGCCTATGGTAGTATTCCGGAAGCAGTGGAAGCAATGAAATTAGGAGCTTTAGATTATTTGATAAAGCCTTTCGATATTGAAGAATTAAAAATTATAGTTAAAAGGGCAATTAAACAATATGAATTAAAGGTAGAAAATATTTACTATCGAGAAGAAGAAGAAAAAAGATTTAACTTTGAGGAGATTATTGGAAAGAGTAATTCTATAAATAAAGTTTTAGAAATGGTAAAAAGTGTATCTCCCACTCCTGCAACGGTACTTATTACGGGTGAGAGTGGCACCGGAAAAGAATTAATTGCCCGGGCAATACATAAAAATAGTCTGCGAAAAAACGGTCCATTTGTTGTGGTAAATTGCGTAGCCTTTTCTCTAAACCTCTTAGAGAGTGAACTTTTTGGTCATGAAAAAGGTTCTTTTACCGGGGCTATTGTTAAAAGGATAGGTCGTTTCGAAATGGCTAATGGAGGAACTATTTTTTTAGATGAAATAGGAGAGATAGACTTTTCTATCCAAACAAAATTACTTAGAGTTTTACAGGAAAAGGAATTTGAAAGGGTAGGGAGCTCAAGGAGTATCAAAGTTGATGTGCGAATATTATCAGCCACTAATAAAGATTTAAAAAAAACAATAGAGGATAGAAGGTTTAGAGAAGATTTATTTTATCGAATAAATGTCTTTAACATAGATGTTCCTCCTTTAAGGGAGAGAAAAGAGGATATACCTTTAATTGTGAAGCATTTTATTGGTAAATATAATAAAATATTAAACAAGAAAGTCAAAGAAGTTTCTGTAAAAGCTATGGAATTACTGCTGGATTATAATTATCCCGGTAATATAAGAGAATTAGAAAATATCATTGAGCGAAGTATGATTATGGCCAAGGATGAAATAATCGATGAAACATATTTTCGTTTTATAAACAACGAAAGACGCATAGAAAAAAAGGGTACTTTAAAAGAGGCAGAAAAAGAATTAATTATAAAATATTTAATTAAAAATAGGGGTAATCGCACTAAAACAGCAGAGATTTTAGGTATAAGTCGAAGAAGCCTGCAGAATAAGATAAAAGAATATCAGATAAATCTATAGTTTTTAAGCTGAGTGTAAACACAACTCGAAATGAGTCTTTTCTTTCCCTTTGCTCAATACTCAATACGCGATACGAAAATTAACTTGACATATTTATTAAAGTATCTTAAACTATGAACGTAAAGGATAATCCTTTACCGAAGGGCTTGTATCTGGCTAAAGAACAAGACCAGGAGCAAATTAAAATTAGTTGTTTTTCGTCTAGTATCTTGAGACGGAACTAGAACGGAGGTGAAAAAATGAATAATACTTCTACTACACCAATTTTTAAACTTACTACTCGCCAAATGGCTATTTCCGGTATGTTAGGAGCCATTGCCATCATCTTAGGGGTAACTCGATTAGGATTTATCCCTGTCCCCACTCCTGCAGGGCACGCTACTATTATGCATATTCCCGCAATTTTGGGAGGAATACTCGAAGGCCCAATAGTTGGAGCTTTAACCGGGCTAATCTTTGGGCTATACAGTTTTTTAAATGCTACTAATCCCATATTTGCTGATCCTCTTATTGCTATTTTGCCCAGGATATTTATTGGGGTAACTGCCTATTATGCCTATAAATATTTGGGAAAGAGTACTGTGGTAGCAGCGGCAATTGGAACTTTGACTAATACTATAGGAGTCTTAGGCTTGGCCACTATTAGAGGATATCTTCCGGTTAAAGCCAGTACCACTATTGCTGTTGTTCATGGTACTCCAGAGGTTATTGTGGCAATATTATTGGTAACTATTCTGGTTAAAGCTTTGAAAAAACTTGGTTATTAGGATAAGTTCTTGTATTTGAGAAAGCAGGCGATATAGGGCAGGGAAAATGTTGTTTTCTCTGCCCTATTTTTTAATGTCTTGCTCAATAGGTGCGAAAAAATTTTTTAAATAGATTTGAAATGTAAATAATAGAAAATAGTATTGAAAACTATAAAAAGGAGGGTTATAGTTATAATGATTTTAGTAATTGATGTAGGTAATACCCACACGGTAATAGGAGTATATAAAGAAGAGAAATTATTAGGTCATTGGAGAATTTCCACTGATCTGAATAAGACAGAAGATGAGTATGGAATGTTGGTTAAGAGTTTGCTTTCCAATTCTAATTTATCCTTTTCAGATATTAAATCATTAGTTATATCTTGTGTTATTCCTCCAGTAAGCTGGATATTAAAAAAGATGTCCATAGATTATTTTAAAGTTTCTGCTCTTATTGTGGGACCAGGGATAAAGACCGGAATTTGTATTAAGACTGACGACCCCAAAGAGGTAGGGGCAGATCGAATTGTCAATGCTATTGCTGCTTATAAATTATATGGGGGACCTGTAATAATTGTAGATTTTGGAACAGCCACTACATTTTGTGCAGTTAATGCAGATGGAGTTTATTTAGGTGGGGCTATTGCTCCCGGGTTAGAAATTTCCGTAGAAGCTCTGTTCGAAAAGACAGCCAAGTTACCCAAAATAGAATTAATAAAACCCAAACATTCTATAGGTAGTAATACTATTACGGCAATGCAGTCGGGGATGTTTTTTGGTTATTTAGGATTAATTAATGAATTAATTAGACGATTTAAGAGAGAGTTAGGCGAAGATTCTGTAGTAGTAGCTACGGGAGGCCAGGCGGAATTGATCGGAAACGAAAGCAAATTGATTGATAAGATTGATCCATTGTTAACCTTAGAGGGTTTACACCTGATATATGAGATGAATAAATGAATTAGTCGTTAGTTAGTATTTAGTTAGCCAGTTGCCCAGTTAGCCAGTTGTTCAGTTAATATTAATTAGCCAATTTACTGATTGACCAATTATAGCTAAAAGATTAAAGCTAAAAGCGAAAAACCATAATCCAAAATTCAAAACTATTTTGTATAGTATTTTGTGTAGGGGTCGGATTCATCCGACCTGTTTTTCGGGTTCGATAAATCGAACCCCTACACGCTACACGCTCTACGCTATCCGCTAAATAATTTCCATACTAATATCCAATGACTTTACCGAATGAGTAAGGGCACCAACAGAAATTAAATCTACTCCTGTTTGAGCAATTTCCCTTACTTTCTCTAAGGTGATTCCTCCTGATGCCTCAATTAAGGCTTTACCTTTAACTATTTTTACTGCTTCTTTCATAGTATCTAAGTCCATATTATCTAACATAATTATATCCACGTGCATCTTTAAAGCTTCTTCAAGTTGGGATAAATTTTCAACTTCTACTTCAATTTTTACCGTGTGAGAGATTTGTTTTCGGACAGAATTTACTGCTGGTTTAATCCCTCCTGCTAAGGCTAAATGGTTATCCTTAATTAATATTGCATCATATAATCCAAAGCGATGATTATGTCCTCCACCCATACGAACGGCATATTTTTCTAATATCCTTAATCCAGGAGTAGTTTTACGAGTATCAACTATTCGAACCGGGAAATCTTTTACTTCCTGACAGAATTTAGAGGTAATTGTAGCTATACCTGACATTCGCTGAAGAAAATTTAAGGCAACCCTTTCTCCCTTGAGAATAGTTCGGGCAGAACCGGTAATTTCTGCTAAAACTTCCCCCGGTAAAATTTTTTTACCATCTTTTATTTTAGACTGGAAGCAAATCTCTGAATCTAATTTTTTAAATACCAGACAGGCTATATCTAAACCCGCAACTACACCTTCCTCAGAGGTTTTAATTATTCCTTTGGCTTTTAAATTGGAAGGAATAATAGATTCAGTGGTAATATCTCCCGTACCGATATCTTCCAATAAAGCTTGTTCTATTATTTTATCTATCAGAATATTTTCTTTTATTGAAAAGTCCATCTTAAAAACACCTCTTTATATAGTCGTTAGTGAATAGTGAATAGTCGTTAGTACTAAATAT
>DAOWEX010000005.1:0-5088 GCA_030638265.1 Atribacterota bacterium | reverse complement strand
CCTTCAGCAAAAAATACTCAATCCTGGAAATTTATAGTAGTAAAGGACGAGGAATTAAGAAAAAAATTAGTTCCTGCTTGCAAGAATCAAGAATTTGTTGGAGAGGCCTCGGTAGTTATAGCAGGGTGTGCGACCAATCCTAATTATGTAATGAGCAATGGAGAACACGCTTACTCTATCGATTTAGCTATTGCTTTAGATCATATGAGTTTAGAAGCAGCCTCCTTAGGATTGGGAACCTGTTGGATAGGAGCTTTCTATCAGGATCAGGTCAAAGAGATTTTAAATGTCCCTGAAGATGTGCGAATTGTTTCCCTTATGCCAGTTGGATATCCCAAGGAATTAGGGAGTAAGACCGGAAGAAAGTCTTTATCAGAAATTATCTGTTACAATAAATATACTTCATAGAATTTTAATTATAGCTTGTAGCAGCACGGCGACGCCCTGCTGCCCCCACGGGACACGGCACGCCGTGTCCCTACTTTACTTAATTATTTTTCCGAAATAAAAGATTTAATCCTGCTTCTTCATTAAATTCTCTTTCTATTATATCTTCAATCTCTTCAATTACAATTTCACCAGTGCCGCTAATAACCGCGGAGTTTAAGTGTCCTCCATAGGCATTATATTTTGAATCGGCTAAACTAATATGCAGGTGAAGATATATTTCTCCGTTCATTGTAGAGATATTTCCGGATAAATTGGTAATTTCGTAGTCTCCGATTAGTTCTTGGGAGTGATATTGTTTATTCTTGGTGTTAAAAAGTCCGATGGTTACTCTGTCAGTAGCTCCAATTCCGCTAATTGTGCCCAATTTTATTTTATTGTCTTTGCAAAATTTCTTTAAGGTTTCGACGATCTCTTCCCCTTTATCGATTCGTACTATCCATTTGCTTCCAATTTTTTTAAATTTCATATTTTATCCTCCTGATTCTAATTTACAGAAGTTGATAGGGAGATTCTATCTTCTTACTTTTGATTAAGATTTTTTTGGGAACTTTAAATTCTATCAGTTTATTATACAGGGCTTCAACAAAGAATTTTTCGGTCTCAAAGTGTTCTATGTCTAAAACATTTAATCCTAATTCTTTTGCCCGAAGGGCGCTATGATAAGTGATATCGCCGGTAATATATAAATCAACATCCTTATTGCAAACTTGATCCAAGAGGGAGCTTCCTCCTCCAGTACAGAGAGCGACTTTCTTTATTTTTCGGTTATTAGGTTTAATTAGCCTGACATATCTTGCCTTCAATTTGTCTTTTACCCAGCGGGAAAATTCCATTAATTCTAGCTTACCATCTATTTCTCCCAGCATACCAATCCCGGATGATGGCTCTGTTAAAAGTTCATAGACATCATAAGCTGGTTCTTCGTAGGGATGAGCATTCTGCATAGCCTGAATTACTGATTTAAGATGTCTTTCGGGGACAATGGTTTCAATTTTTATTTCTTCGACTTCTTCTCTTTCTCCCTTTTTGCCTATAAAAGGATGAGTCCCTTCCAGGGGTTTAAAGGTCCCTTTCCCGGAGAGATTAAAAGATGTTTCGGTATAATTACCTATCTTACCCGCTCCTGCTTTAAATATTGCCTGCCTTACTCGGTCTGTATGCTGAAGGGGTACATATACCGCAAATTTAAAGATTTTTTCAGAGCTTCTTTGGATAGGAGCAATTTTCTTTATTTCTAATAAATTTCCCACATAATCATTTAATCCATTTTCCGCAAGATCAAAGTTGGTATGCATAGCAAGAAGATTTATTTTATGAGTAATGGCTTTAAAAAGTAAGGGGTTATTCTGTTTGGTAATCTGTTTTAAGGGAGAAAAGAGAATAGGATGGTGGGTAAGTATAATATTGGTACCGTTTTTTATGGCCTCATCTAATACTTCTTCGGTTAGGTCTAAGGACAATAAAATATTGACGATGGTCATATCTAAATCTGCAAATTGAATTCCACTATTATCATAACTTTCCTGTAAGGAAAAGGGGGCAATTTTATCCAATGTATCTAAAAGTTCTTTAATTTTCATTTAAAATTCTTATAGCTCAGAAAAATTTTCAATTACGGAAAGTAGAGCAGGGCTTTTCCTCCTTTCTATGTCTTTAGTTTGGTTTTTTAGTTAGTCTAATTAGAAATTGATTAAATAAAATAATTATTTATTAATTAATTTGTAACTTTATTTTTATTATAATAACATTTTTTTAAATTTTTTTCCTACTTTTCTATATTTATTAATAAGATATAAAATAATGAGGTAATCTTAGAAGCCCTTATTAGAAAAGATGAAGAACTGGCAGAACAATTAATGAGAAAACATATAGAAAATGCTAAGGAAGACCTTTTGCAAGAGATTGAGCTTCAAGAGAATAATCGTGAAAAAGAGTAATTAGGCATATAATAAAATAAGACAAAAATAATGAAAAATGTGTATTAAAGATTGGCAATGGCTTGCTTAAGGGTTTTTATATCTTTCCAGGTTAATTCTTTAGGACTGCCGGGGAAAGTTGCTTCATTTCTAAGTAGATAACTGGGATGAAACATAGGAAATATCTTTATTTCTCCTAACCAGTCAAACCACCGGCCTCGAATCTTAGTAATTCCTTCAGTAGTCTCTAAAAGATATTGGGTGGGAATATTGCCCAGAGTAACAATAATTTTAGGATTAATCAGAGCAATTTGGGTTTCTAAATAAGGGAAACAGGTTTCTATCTCGCTTTTAGAAGGATTACGATTAGCTGGAGGTCTGCATTTAAGCATATTGGTGATAAATACATCTTTTCTTTTTATATTTACTGATTGCAGAATTTTAGTTAAAAGTTGTCCAGCTCTACCTACAAATGGTCTACCTTTGAGGTCTTCCTCTTCACCTGGGGCTTCTCCAATGAAGATTATTTTAGATTTTTCATTTCCTTCTCCAGGGACAACTTTGGTGCGAGTAAGGTATAAAGGACATTTCTTGCAATTTTTACATTCTTCTGCAACTTCTTCTATAGTTAATGGATTAAAGTATTTATTATTCATTTTCTTTACACCTTATTTTTTTAAGAAAGTTTTATGCATTTAAATTTTAATTATCTCATTAGCAGCAAATTATTTTTATAATTTTAACATTTAATTATACTTTTTATCAAGTAATAGAGGGATGGCCTTTTCTACTTTTATTATTTGCTTAGTTTTGGAAATCAGGAGTATAATATTTATAAAAAGTGAATTTGGACAAATCTAACCCTTATAAAAATTCAGATAAAAAATGGGGGTGAGGAAGTTGATAAATTTAGAATTATCCAGAATGTTTGAGCAGATTGCTAAGATATTAAAGATTAAAGGGGAAAATCCTTTCAAAATTAGAGCTTATGAAAAGATAACCTTAGTTTTAGAGAATTTGCCTATTGATATAGAAACAATTTATCGACAGGGAAGGTTGAGTAATATCCCTGGAGTTGGTACAGGTATTGCCAAAAAGATTGAGGAGTTTTTAACTACTGGTAAGCTTGAGTATTATGAAAAATTAAAAGAGACTACACCTGCTGGGGTAATAGAGCTTTTGGATATTTCTGAAGTGGGGCCTAAGACAGCTAAGCTTCTATATGAACAATTAGATGTAGATAATATTGAAAAATTAGAAAAAGCAGTTAGGCAACATCAGATTAAAGATTTACCGGGAATGGGCGAGAAGACTGAAACTAATATTTTAAGAGGAATTGAATTATATAAAAGACGAAAAGAGAGATTTCTCTTAGGTCTGGCGTTACCTTTAGCGGAAGATATCGTGGAGGAGTTAAGTCAGTTGGAAGAGACGGATAAAATAAGCTATGCGGGGAGCTTAAGAAGGAAAAAAGAGACTATTGGCGATATAGACATTTTAGTAACTTCCCAAAAACCTGAAAAGATAATGAAAACATTTACTTCTTTGCCCCAAGTCAGGGAAATTTTAGCTGAAGGACCTACTAAATCAAGCGTTATAACTAAGGATGACATTCATATTGATGTAAGAGTAGTGGAACCAATAAGTTTTGGGGCAGCTATGCAATATTTTACCGGCTCTAAAGCCCATAATATTAAATTGAGAGAATTGGCTATAAAGAGAAATTTAAAGATAAATGAATATGGAGTATTTGATGTTAAAACCGATGGTAGAATAGCAGGAGAGAGAGAAGAAGAAATTTACCAAATCTTAAATTTACCCTTTATCCCTCCAGAATTAAGAGAAGATAGGGGAGAGATTGAGGCAGCACAAGAAAATAAATTACCCCAATTAATAGAATATACTCAAATAAAGGGTGATTTACATCTTCATACTAAGTGGAGTGATGGGGCACATACGATTAGACAAATGGCAGAAGCTGCTAAAAAGAAAGGTTATAAATATATTGCTATTACTGACCATTCGCAATCACTAAAATTGACTGGGGGATTAACCGAAGAGAGATTAAGAGAACAGATAGAATTAATCCAGAAGATAAATCAAGAATTGGAAGATTTTACCATTTTAAGTGGGAGTGAAGTAGATATTAAATCAGATGGTAGTTTAGATTATCCCGATGAGATATTGAGTAGATTAGATATCGTTATAGCAGCTATTCATTCTGGTTTCAAACAGGAGAGCAAAATCATTACTGGTCGAATTATTAAAGCAATGCAAAATAGATGGGTAAATATTATTGCCCATCCCACTGGTCGTTTAATAGGTTATAGAGAGCCTTACCAGGTAGATATAAATGAAATGATAAAGACCGCGGCGGAGACAGGAACTATTTTAGAAATAAACGCCTATCCCGAGAGACTTGATTTAAATGATGTATATTGCCGAATGGCTAAAGATAAAGGAGTACAATTAGCCATTGAGACCGATGCTCATAGTGCCGATGGCTTGGCAACTATGGATTTGGGAGTAGCTGTAGCTCGCCGAGGATGGTTAGAAGAAAAGGATATAATAAATACTCTTCCTCTGGATAAACTATTACAGAGATTAAAAAGAAAATAATTAGTGGAGGTTGAAGAATTTTTAATTTTATATTGTTCTAAAAAGCACTTGACGAAATAGTTATTATTTGTTAAATTAAGTAAGTTATTATTAATAAAAATAT
>DAOWEX010000055.1:0-6271 GCA_030638265.1 Atribacterota bacterium | reverse complement strand
CCTTCTAAATATTTAGCCACATATAAAGTTCCAATATAAGATAGTAAGGCATAAACAATAGCTACATCAATATAAATAACTTCTTCATAGGCTGCCCCTACAAGTATCATCCCGGCTACCACTAAAGTATTTATGGTATCCAAAGCTACTATTCTATCGGGAACAGTAGGTCCGAGGATTAATCTAATTAAAGATAATAACATAAATATCAACAACAATCCTCCGGGAATAATAAAAATATTAAAAAATTCACTCATTCTGCAATCCTCCTTATCCACTGAGGAAAATTAGCACAAATATGGCGGGTAGTAGGTTTTAAAGTAGTCACATTTATCCAATGAACATATAAATCATTATTTTTTTCATCAATGTCAACACTGAGAGTCCCCGGAGTTAAAGTAATAGAATCTGCTAATAAAGTAATTCCTAAATCAGTCTTTAACCCTGGAGATATTTTTACTATACCAGGATTTATTCTGCCAGTAATCACTCGATAAGCAACATCAATATTTGCTTTGGCCATCGCCCAAAAAAACGGTCCGATAAAATAAACAAAAAAAATAACCCATCTAAGTGGGTTTAATATTCTATAACTTCTTTTTTGGAATAATACCTTTCTGGCAATAAAGGCTACAATAACCGAGAGAATAATTCCTGCTATGACTTCAAAAATACTCCACAATCCTGCTACTTCACCATTGCCAGCGGTAAGAAAAAGATAAGCAATCATACTAAGTAAAAAGGTTACAATAAAATCCATCATTACTTCACCTCTCTTTACTTAAATTAACAAAATAAAGTATAACATTTTATGTTTTTTATTGCAAAATATTTTGATTTTTTTAAAATAATTTATTCTATCTCAATATCCTGGATATATAAATCCTGACCAGAAATTATATCTATTTCTGAACTATTACACTTTAGACACTTGAATTCATCTTTTTTAATCTCGAAAACCTCATTACATCCTCGGCACTTACCTAATAACGGTGACGATATTATCTGTAAAGATGCTTTTTCAGCAATGGTCCCCTGGCTAAAATTTTCAAAAGCAAACTCTAAGGCAGCCTTATTCACACCAGCAAATTCTCCAACTTTTACCCTAATAAGGGTTATCTTCTTTGCTTTATGATCTCTGGCTTTATCTAAAGCAATTTCTAATAGATTTTGGGCAATTGAAGCCTCATGCATGACTTTCTCCCTAATTTAGTCTACCAGTCTCCCGGTCCACCGGTCTGCCAATCTATTTGGTTAGCTGGTTAATTTAGTCAACTATTCACTAAATACTAATTGACTAATTATACAATAAAAAGAGGAAGAAATATCTTCCTCTTTTTTAGATGTCTATTGGTGCCGGGAGGGGGATTTGAACCCCCACAAGCAATATGCTCACCAGCCCCTCAAGCTGGCGCGTCTACCTATTCCGCCATCCCGGCAAAATCTTGAATATAAAATGGCTCTTTTATTTTTTTCACAAAGTTTTCTTACTTCCTTAAATGACAAGCTACATAATGTTCATTTCCTATATCGATCAATTCAGGCTCTTCCTGTCTACATATCGGTTTTGAGTATTTACATCGAGGATGAAAACGGCAACCTGCAGGAGGTTTAAAAGGACTGGGAACATCTCCCTCTAAAACGATCCGTTGTCTCTTTAAGGTTGGATCGGGGATAGGTACAGCTGAAAGAAGGGCTTCCGTATAAGGATGCTGAGGGTTATCATATAGATCTAAAGTAGATGTTAACTCTACAATCTTTCCCAAATACATTACTGCAACTCTATCAGAAATATGTTTTACTACACTTAAATCATGAGCAATAAATAAATATGTAAGCTTAAACTTCTCTTGTAACTCTTCTAATAAATTTATAACCTGAGCTTGAATAGAAACATCGAGTGCAGATACAGGTTCATCACAAATTACCAACTTAGGATTCAGGGCTAAAGCTCGGGCTATCCCAATCCTCTGTCTCTGCCCACCACTAAATTCATGAGGATACCTTCTTACATGACCAGCACTTAATCCAACAGTTTCTAATAGATTTTTTACCTTTTCCTCTTTTTCTTTTTTGTTTTTAGCAATTCTATGAATAATTAAAGATTCACCTACTATATCACCCACAGTCATTCGGGGATTGAGTGAACCAAATGGATCCTGGAATATAATTTGAACATCCCGTCTTGCTTTTCTGAGTTTTTCTCTATCTAATTTATAGATATTTATTCCTTCAAAGGTAACCTCTCCAGCGGTAGGCTCTAAAAGTCTTAAAATCGTTCTTCCCGCAGTAGTTTTGCCACAGCCTGATTCCCCTACTAAACCTAAAGTCTCTCCTCTTTTAATATCAATATTTATTCCATCTACTGCCTGGACATATCCTATTATTTTCGAAAAGACTCCGCCTCTCACTGGAAAATATTTTTTTAAATTTCTTACTTTAAGCAACACATCGTTTTCCAATCCCTTTACCTCCAATTTACTAAATCTTAAATCATGATAAATTTTGAGTAACACCTACTGTTTCTTGGGTAGTCTTAAAATTAATCGATTTATCTTTATTGTACATCCAACAACGTACAATATGGTTATCTCCAATCTTTTCCAGTTCAGGTTCCTCATTTTTGCAGAGATCTATTGCAAACTTGCAACGAGTATGAAATTTACATCCGGAAGGTAAAGCTAAAGGATCGGGTATATTCCCCTTGATTACTTCTAACTTCCTTCCAGGCACATCAGTTAATTGAGGAATAGATTCTTGAAGAGCCATAGCATAAGGATGTTTTGGGTTTTTAAAAATACTTGTTACATCTGCATATTCTACAGCTTTTCCGGCATACACTACCACTACATGATCCGATACTTCAGCAATTACCCCCAAATCATGAGTAATCATTAAAACGGCCATACCAATTTCATCTTTCAATTTTTTTATTAACTCTAAAATTTGAGCCTGGATGGTAACATCTAAGGCGGTAGTGGGTTCATCTGCAATCAACAAATCTGGGTTACACGATAAAGACATAGCGATCATTGCTCTTTGTCTCTGCCCCCCACTTAATTCATGAGGATATTCATAAACCCTTTTTTCAGGGGAGGGCATACTTACTAATTTTAACATCTCTATGGTTTTTTTTAGGGCTTTTTCTTTATTTAATTTTTGATGTAATACTATAGCTTCTGTTATCTGTTCCCCTATGGTATAAACTGGATTTAAAGAGGTCATTGGCTCTTGAAAGATCATGGAAATATCATTCCCCCTAATCTTTCTCATTTGCTCGGATTTTTTCTTTAATAAATCCTCCCCTTTAAACCAAATTTCACCATTAATAATTTTCCCTGGTGGGTCTTGAACTAATTGTAATATGGAAAGGGCAGAAACACTCTTACCACACCCTGATTCACCTACCATACCCATAGTTTCTCCTTTTTTTATAGTAAAATCAATACCATCAACTGCTTTAACAACTCCATCATCGGTATAAAAATAGGTCTTTAAATCTTTAACTTGTAGCAGCAAATCCTCCATTTATCTTTTACCCTCCATCATTCACTTATTTTTTATATAATTCTCTTTAGTTTTAAATTTTCTATTCTCCCTGGAATTCTTCCTCTCTTCGCAATTGGCTTTCCCTCAACTTCCTTTATATCCAGGGTCATATCAATGGGATTGGCATCACTTATATAACTACCTACTCCAAAAGCATCAACTTGCTCTTTGTTTAGAAGTTTTATTTTCTCTGGGGTAAGACCACCTGAAACAAATATTTTTACCATGGGAAATCCAGCTTGATCAAGTCTTACTCTTACCTCTTTTACTAAATCAGGAGTTACTCCACCTCTTTCACTTGGTGTATCTAATCTTACCCCTAATAAATCTTTACCTAAAGCACGGGCTACTCTTATAGATTCTTCTGCCTCATCTTTAAAAGTGTCAATAAGAATAATTCGGGGAACATTCTTAGGCATACAAATATTGTAAGCTTGGGCTGCTTTTATAGTATCTCCCGAAATAATCATCACAGTATGAGGAATAGTTCCTTGAGGTTTTTCTCCAGATAATTTTGCCCCTAATATGCAGCTTGCTCCATCTACACCACCAATTAAGGCTGCTCTCTCCATAACTGGAGCCACAGCCGGATGTATATGTCGTGAACCAAAACAAAGGATCTTCTTCTCCCCAGCAGCATCTTTGCATTCACGAGCCGCAGTAGCCCAGGCTGAACTACTAGCTAAAATACCCAAAATAACGGTTTCAAAAATACCAAATTTGCAATAAGGTCCCTCTATTCTCATTACGGTATCTTTAAACTGAAACCTCTCTCCTTCTTCCAAAGACCATAACTTTATCTTCTTGTTCTTTAAGAGGTTATATACTTCCTTAGTCCCAGCAAATATTCCTCTATCTCGGGGGAAAATTTCTGCGGTCACCTTGGTGCCCTCAAGTTTAAGATATCGTAGTATCTCTTGAGCCCTCACAAAATATATATCAGTAGTCAACCCTTTCTCAATTTCTTCATGGGTGGCTGAGAAAAACTTTCTCTCTGGATTTATAAAATAATTTTCAACTTCATTGACTGAACTTATAGGTCTATTCATTCCTAATAAGATTATCCTTCTATTTAATCAAACTAATTAAAAGTGAAGATAACATAAATAGTACAGCCACAACAGTAGTAAGTTTCATTAAAAACGCTTCTCTACCTTTCTTCCCTCCATAATCAGCAGTTGTCCCTCCGCCAAATATGCCCGAAGCTCTACTTGATTTTCTATGCTGAAGTATTACTACTAAAATTAAAGCTATACTTATACTAATCTGAATCGCCATTAATCCTGCTGGCATTTTATAACTCCTCTCATCAAGACTAAATTAAATTTTTTGCTATCTACCATAGACATAATTAATTGTGATTCTCTAATCCTCAACTAATCATTTCTTCACATTTTTGCAACTTTTATCTTATTCCCAATTTCAGATTTTTATTCTAACACAATTGTATGTTAGGTTCAATATATACTTTGATATTTGCTTTGATATTCGTATCTCGTATCTCGTGAATCGTATCTCGCAAAGATAATAGAAACCGAGAATCAGAATAAATTCGTATTGCGTATTGTGTAAAGAAAAGAATCAGAAAAAAACAAAAATGATAATTATTCTTTTTTTATCTGATTAACTACTAAAGTTTACACCAGCTTTATAATATTTTAGTTGCCCTTACTATTTGAGAAAAACTTAAAGCATATAAACTTGTTCCCCCAACCAAAGCTCCATCAATATCAGATTCATTCATAAATTCATTAATATTTTTAGGATTTACACTCCCTCCATATAAGATTCTTATCCGCTCAGCTACTTTACTTCCATATTCGGAGGAAAATAGCTCCCTAATAAATTTAATTATTAAATTGGCATCCTCTGAGCTTGCAGACTTACCTGTACCAATAGCCCATATAGGTTCATAAGCAATAATTATTCTTCCTGCTAAGGTAGAATCGATTTCCGAAAATAAAGCCTTAATCTCCTGTTCTATTACACTCTTAGTTTTACTGCTTTCCCTTTCCTCTAAATTTTCCCCTACACATACAATAGGTATGAGATTAGTCGAAAAGGCAGCTTTGGTCTTCTTGGCTACTTCTTCAGAAGTCTCTTTAAAGTGTTCTCTTCTTTCAGAATGTCCTAATATAACATATTCACAACCCACATCTTTAAGCATTAGAAGGGATATTTCTCCAGTAAATGCACCTTTAGTTTCCCAATGCATATTCTGAGCCCCCAAATGAATGTCCGTGCCATTAATTATCTCCTTAACCACCCAAAGAGATGTAAAAGGTGGACAAACTACAATTTCCACTCCATCAACCCCGCGGACAAAATCTTTTAGTTCTTTAACCAAAGCTACTGATTCAACAATCGTTTTATTCATCTTCCAATTGCCAGCAATCACTGGAATACGCATTCCTTTAACCCCCATCTATTTCCAAATATATTTTATAAGATCTACAATCCTGCAAGAATAACCCCACTCATTATCATACCAAGTAAGAACTTTTACCATATTTCCTCCCATTACTTTCGTTGAAAGCGCATCAACAATTGACGAATAAGGACTCCCAATAATATCGCAGGATACCAAAGGCTCTTCTGTATATCCAAGAATTCCTTTCAATTCTCCTTCTGAGGCTGCTTTTAAAACTTCATTTACTTCTTCTTTGCTGGTATTTCTCGTTACAATTATAGTTGTATCAGAAATAGAACCAACAATAGTTGG
>DAOWEX010000034.1:0-6503 GCA_030638265.1 Atribacterota bacterium | reverse complement strand
CATCCCTTCACCCTTGTCTAATACCATCTCCGGTCTGGTGTATGTCTGCATCAAATATTTTTTTTCATTTTCTATTAATTCTTTAGTTTTCATAATCTTTAGACCTCCTTGCTTAATATTTATATTAAATGATTACACAGATTAAGGGATAATTTCTGTTCCTATTCCGCTATCGGTAAACAGCTCTAACAAAATAGAATGAGCACGTTTACCGTTTAAGAAATGCACTTTATTTACTCCACCCTCTAAGGCTTGAACAGCTGAATCCACTTTGGGAATCATCCCTTTTTGGATCTGCCCAGATTCAATTAAGTCCTTAGCTTGATTAATAGGCAAACTGCTAATTAAGGAAGTTGAATCTTCAAAATCTTTAAATATTCCATCCACATCGCTCAAATATATCAGCTTCTCTGCATGTAGGGAAATAGCTATCTGACCTGCTACTGTGTCAGCATTAATGTTATATCTGGTCCCTTGTTGGTCTACCCCTACAGTGGCAATTACAGGAATATAATTTTTTTCTAACAAAACAAATAATATCTCGGGATTAACCTTCTCTATCTCTCCTACAAACCCTAAATCAAGGGAACTATGTCTTTTTACAGTTAAAAGCTGGGCATCTTCCCCACTTAATCCAATTCCTTTCACTCCATTCCCCATTCCTTCTAAAATGTGTAAATTTATCTCTGCGACTAATCGAGTATTAATCTTTCCGGTTAAAACCATCTCGGTTATCTCCATAGTCTCCTGATCGGTGACCCTTAATCCGTTAATAAATTGAGGAACTTTGTTTCTTTTTTTCATTTCTTGCGATATTTCTACTCCTCCGCCATGAACGATTACTGGTTTCATCCCCACATATTTCAGCAAGATAATATCTTCGATAATCTGCCCTTCTAACTTTTTATCTTGCATAGCGCTCCCACCATATTTTATAACCACTATCTTATTCCAAAATTTCTTAATATAGGGGAGAGCTTCTAAAAGGATTTCTCCCCGTTTATCTATTTCTTTATCTTTTACCATAATTATTCACCGCCTCTTTTTTAATTATATTTGGTATTTATTTTTACATAATCATAGGTCAAGTCACATCCCCAGGCAGTAGCATCTAGCTCTCCCATCTTAAGGTCGATTATAATTTTAATCTCATCAAAAGAATTTAAGTATTTATGTATCTCCCGTCGAGAAAATTTTAAAGGTTGCCCATTTTCAACTATCTTCTCTTTAAGATAAAGGTCAACCTTATCCGGTACCACTTCTGCCCCGGAGTAACCAACCGCTGCCAATATTCTCCCCCAATTGGGATCCTTACCAAAAATTGCAGTCTTTACCAGAGGGGAATTAATTACCGTTTTAGCAACTTTCTTGGCCTCCTTAAAAGATACTGCATTTTGAACTTCTACTTCGATCATCTTGGTAACACCTTCTCCATCCTTAGCTATACATTTGGCTAAATATTTAGCCACGTATTGTAAGGCATTTAAAAATTTATAATAATCAGTATCTTTTTTATCGATTAACATGTTTTCAGCTAAGCCATTAGCCATAAGCAACACCATATCATTAGTACTCGTATCGCCATCTACGCTAATCATGTTGAAACTTTTTTCTACTACCTGCTGGAGAGCTTCTTTGAGTAATTTCCCTTTAATAGAAATATCACTGGTAATAAATCCCAACATAGTCGCCATATTAGGGTGAATCATCCCTGAACCTTTGGCCATCCCTCCAATTTTTACTTCCTTCTCACCCAATTTAAAACAGATTGCAATCTCTTTCTTTTTAGTATCTGTAGTTAATATCGCCTCTGCTGCTTCTGTCCCTCCTGAAGTACTTAGCGTAGAAATAGCTTCTTTTAGGCCAGCTTCTATATTTTTCATAGGTAGGAATTCACCAATTTTCCCGGTAGAAGTAACTGCCACATATTCCTTATCAATCTTTAATCCTTCTGAAACATAATTTACCGTATCCCAGGCATCCTTTAAGCCCTTCTTTCCGGTACAGGCATTAGCTATCCCGCTATTTATTAACACCGCTTGCAATTTACCTCCCGAGAGAGATAAATTTTTTTCGGTAACCATTAGAGGGGCGGCTTTAAACTTATTAGTGGTAAATGTTCCACAAGCATCGGCTACTTTTTCCGAATAAATTAAGGCCAAATCTTTTCTATTGAATCTTATCCCGCATTTTATTCCGGCTGCCTTTATTCCTTTAGGAAAGGTTATACCTTCTTTGACTACCTGAAAATCTTTTTTATCTAAAACATCTTGCATCATTATCATCTCCTTTCACTTAATAAACCTATACAAGCCCACAGGTTTCAGGGAAACCAGACATAATATTCATATTCTGCACTGCCTGACCGGCAGCCCCTTTAAGTAAATTATCGATAACGGAAATTACTTTTATCTTTCCCACCCTTTCATCTATGGTAAATCCAATATCACAATAATTGGTTCCTACTACAAACTTTATTTCTGGTAAGTTTGGTGGTTTGAATATTCTTACAAAAAGTGCCTTTTGATAAAATTTTTGATAAACCTCCAAAACCTCTCCTTCTTCTTTAGGACCACTTAAACTTAAATAGCAAGTGGATAAAATTCCTCTATCAATAGGAAGAAGATGGGGAGTAAAGGAAACTTTTATCTCTGTTTCCTGCTGCTTATTATTTTCCCCAAAATAGATAGAAGATAACTCTTGCTCGACCTCCGGAATATGATTATGTTTGACAACCTTATAGGCTTTAAAATTTTCATTACACTCCGAAAAATGAAGACCCAAGGACAGTTTCCTCCCCGCTCCACTGGCCCCGGATTTAGAATCAATAATAATCCCTTCTGGTTCTACAAAATGATATTTTAACAAAGGAGCAATCCCCAAAATTATACTGGTCGGATAACACCCTGGATTAGCCACCAGAAAGGCCTTTTTTATCTCTTGATAATAAAATTCAGGAAGCCCATAAACCGCTTTAGACAACCAATCTTTACTTGCCTGGTTATGCCCTTTCTTATACCATTCTTCATAAAGCACAGGGTCTTTTAAACGGTAATCGGCACTTAAATCTACTACCTTTACCCCCTTCTCTAATAATGTGGGCACTATCTCCATAGATACTATATGAGGCAGTGCAGTAAAGACCAGATCAGAATCATGAGCAACCAAATCTACATCAAGATCAATCAGTTTAACATTCAGCTGACCTAAAAATTCAGGAAATACTTCGGCCAGTTTCTTCCCGGCAAAGGTAGAAGAAGTCAGATGGGCCAACTCCACCTCCTGATGATTTACTAAAATCTTTACCAACTCTTTTCCGGTATAACCGGTCGAACCGATTATGCTTACTTTTAGTTTTTTCATCTTTTTTCTCACCTTACTTACCTATAAAATAAAAAATCTCGTCCCAGATAACCTATTGCTGATTATCGTGAGGGACGAGATAAAAATCTCCCGTGGTGCCACCCGGGTTGAGTAAATAATTATCCTTCACCCAAATAAAAAACAAAAAAATCCCGTCCCCTTGATAATTTTCATTATCAATAAGGACGAGATAAAATCTCGCGGTACCACCTGGGATTGGATAAATTATTTACCCCACTCATTAGAAGTTTTTAAAGGTAACCAACCTATCATTATTGAGGTTCTCTTTTCAGCCACCCTTCTTAAGATACTTTCACCAGGTGTATCTTTCTCTTTTTAATTAAAGAATAACTTACTTTCCTCTTCTATACTATTAACTTTTAAATACTTGACAAATATAATACACTAACTTTTTCACCTTGTCAAATTTTTTTAATAATTCTTTATTCTGTCAAATTCCCATATCCATATTTGTGTCATGTTTCAAGAACCGACCCGGTTTGCTTTTTTAGATAGATATCGAATAATATTATCAGCTATTTTTTTAGGACTAAAACCGAAGCAATCAGCCAACTGTTGAGCTGGGGCACTCTTGCCAAAAGATTTTATAAATACTGTATAATAAGAATCATTTAATATCTGATGCCACCCCTGGCCAGTACTGGCCTCAATTACTACTCGAAGAGCATTTTTGGGTCCCAGGACCTCTTCTATATATTTTTCTCCTTGCTTAATAAATTCTTCTCTATCAGGTACGGATACTACGCGGTTAGAAATATTTTTCTGTTTTAGAATATTACTTACTTCAACAGCTATCGAAACCTCGCTACCACTGGCCATTAATACTACCTCGGGTTTCTCACCCTCTTCTTTAGTTACTATATAGCCACCTTTAGAAAACCCTTCTAAGCCTTTAGATTTTTTCAGATGAGGCAAATTCTGTCGGGATAAAACCAGGGCGGTAGGACCTTCTGTCTTCTTTAAGATTTCCCTCCAAGCCAATTTAGTCTCTTCCTCATCGGCAGGTCGAATAATTTTCAGATTAGGTATAGTCCTTAAAGATTCAAGATGTTCCACCGGCTGATGAGTCGGTCCATCTTCTCCTACAAAGATAGAATCATGAGTAAAGATATAAATTACCGGAAGTTTCATCAAAGCTGCCATCCTGATGGCTGGACGCATATAGTCAGAAAAAACAAAAAAGGTGGCACAATAAGGTCTAAATCCTTTATGAGCAGCAATACCATTGGTAATCGCGCCCATAGCATGTTCTCTAACTCCGAATCTGATATTTCTACCTTTAAAGCTACCTTTTTGAACATCTTTATATTTATCCAGATAAGCCTTGGTAGAAGGAGCTAAATCAGCTGAGCCGCCTATAAGATAAGGAATTTTATCTGCCAATTTATTTAAAACGATTGCTGATGCCTTTCGAGTTGCTAAAGGAGCTTTTATTTCTAAATTATCCAGCTCTAAATCTTGGGGAATAGCCAGATTTAATGCCTGATCCCACTGTTTTCTTAATTGGGGATATTTTTTAGACCATGCTTCAAATTTGGTTTGCCATTCTTCTCTTTTTCTGACTACCTCTTTTTTTCTACTTTCGAAAAATTCTCTTACTTCAGATGAGATATAAAATTTCTCATCCACAGGCAGTCCTAAATTCTTCTTTAAACCTCTGGTCTCTTCTTCGCCTAAAGGCGCGCCATGACAAACGTAAGAATCTTGCTTGGTAGGAGCACCGAAACCAATATGAGTTTTAGCTATAATTAAAATAGGTTTATCTTTACTTTTCTTGGCCCCTTCCAGGGTATTTTTAACTTCATCGACCTTATGGCCATTAATATTATCAATTACCCTCCATCCGTAAGCTTTAAATCTATCAGCTACTGATTCGGTAAAAGTTTCTTTGGTCTCTCCAGCAAGACAGATCTTATTATCATCATAGATGGCGATTAATTTTTCTAACCCCAGGTGTCCCGCCAAAGAAGCAGCCTCTGATGTAATCCCTTCCATCATACAGCCATCACTTAAAAGCGTATAAGTATAATGATCAATAATTTTATAATCATCAGTATTAAATCTGGCAGCTAACATCTTTTCAGCCAGAGCCATTCCCACAGCATTGGCAAAACCTTGCCCTAAGGGTCCGGTAGTAACTTCTACCCCGGGAGTTTCTCCATATTCAGGATGACCGGGAGTTTTGGAATTAAGCTGTCTAAATTTTTTTAAATCCTCTAAAGAAATATCGTATCCGGAAAGATATAACAGGGAATATAACCAACTTGAACCATGTCCCGCAGACAGTACAAAACGGTCTCGGTCTGGCCAATTAGGGGTAGTAGGGTCATATTTTAAAATATTCCCTAAAAGCACTGCTCCAATCTCCCCACAGCCTAAAGGCAGTCCCGGGTGACCAGAGCGAGCCTTTTCTATGGTATCTATAGATAATCCTCTTACTATATTGGCAACTTTACTTAACAATTTAATTCCTCCTTCTATACACTAATATTAATCATTCTACACTTTTATAATTGCCCACCAATATTTAGATTCCTATAGAGTAAGCAACCACCATAACTGTTATGAGATTTTTATATAAAAGTTCTATAATAATATATATATTAGTATATTCCATTTTCCTTCTAACGGCAATATTAATTTTAATTAATCAAAATATATTCATAGTGATAATTTCTTATAAAGATGGAAAAATAGCAAATTTTAATTGAAGAAGACAAAAGAAGGAATTTATAATAAAAAGAAAGAAGATTTTTTAAAATTTAGCTAACTAAGTTTTTAAATAATCTAATTAAAATTTCCTTTATAGGCGAACTAAATGATTGAGGGGACCATGGCCATGGCCTATTTCTAAAGAATTTTGAATAGCTAAGGTAATATATCTTTTAGCAGTATTTACTGCTTCTTCTACTTCTTTCCCTTTAGCCAGTTCTGCAGCAATAGCAGAAGAAAGTGTACAACCTGTTCCATGAGTATTTTTGGTTATAATTCTTTCTACTCTAAATTCTCTAAAAGTCCTTCCATTATAGAGAAGGTCTATCGCCTCTGCAGATAATAAATGTCCTCCTTTAATCAAAACATTCTTTGGCCCCAATTTATGTATTTTTCGAGCAGCTTCT
>DAOWEX010000039.1:0-3444 GCA_030638265.1 Atribacterota bacterium | reverse complement strand
AGGTATTGGAGGGGGAACAGGTCTCTATGTTCTATTGCGAGGGTTAAAGGCTTTTACCAATAATATTACTGCAGTGGTTACAGTATTTGATACAGGTGGAAGTTCGGGAAGATTAAGAAAGGAGTTAGGGGTTCTTCCGCCAGGGGATATCAGGAATTGTTTAGTAGCCTTAGCTACTGTTGAACCATTAATGGAAAGATTATTTCAATACCGTTTTGCTAATGGTAGTTTAGAGGGTCATAGTTTTGGAAATTTATTTATTACCGCAATGTCAGAAGTGAGTGGAGATTTTATAAGTGCAGTTGAAAAATCAAGTGAAATATTGGCTATTCAAGGAAAAGTTTTACCCTCTTCTTTGGAAAATGTTACCTTATCTGCTAAAATGAAAGATGGAGAAATTGTCAAGGGAGAAACCGAGATAACTCATAGTGGTAAAATCATTGATAAAGTATATTTAGAGCCTTCACCTGTGTTACCCTTACCTGAAACTTTAAAGGCCATAGAGCAGGCAGAGGCTATTATTTTAGGACCAGGAAGCCTTTATACCAGTGTAATATGTAATCTTTTAGTAAAAGGGATATCTAAAGCAATTGGTGAGTCGAAAGCAATAAAGATATATATCTGTAATATTATGACCCAATCAGGGGAAACTGATAATTATACTGCTTCCCTACATTTAAAAGAATTAGAAAAGTATTTAGGTTCGAATTGTATTGATTATATTATAGTAAATACTGCAGAAATTGATAATAAATTAAAAGAAAGATATGCTGAGGAAGGCGCTTATCAGGTGGTAGTTGATAAATCAGAAATATTAAAGATGGGCATTAAATTAGTAAGCAAAGAATTATGGTATAATCAAAACTTAGCAAGGCATGATTCAAATAAGATAGCACAAGTGATTATCGATTTAATATCGGAAAGAAAGGATTAAATGTTATTTTCTTACCGAGTAAAAAATGAATTAGCGAGAATTGTTCCGAAAAATATCTATGAACAGAAGGACGAATTACTATCCTTTATAAAATTAAGAGGTGATATTGCTAAAAAGGATCAAAAAATAAGTATAAATATTATCTTGGAAGACCCTGCTATTACTCGCACAGTATATAATCTAATAAAAAAAGTTTTTAAAATATTCCCTGAAGTAAAAACTGAACATTTATCAAGCAAAAAGAAACATTACTTAGTTAAAATTCCTTTTTCAAAGGAAAGCAAAAAGATTTTAAAGGAATTAGGTCTAAGCTTAGCAAATAACTATAAACAATCTATTAGAAGAAAAAGTTTAAGTATAAATAATATTTTTTCTAAAGAATCATATTTGAGAGGGGCTTTTTTAGTAAATGGATTTGTAAACGATCCAGAAAAGATGTATCATTTAGAAATTTCGGACAATGATAAAATTGAGATAAATTTCATTCATACTCTTTTTAACTATTATGGTCTGAATTCTCATATGAGTTTTTGGAAGAAGAAATGGGTGGTATATTTAAAAAAAGGAGATAGTATTTTTGAATTTTTGCGCCTAATCGGTATTCAAAATGCATTATTATATTTCCAAGATATAAGGGCCAGAAAAGATGTGGTTAATAGAGTAAATAGATTAGTCAATTGTGAAACAGCAAATTTAGACAAAACAGTTCTTTCTGCGGCTAAACAGTTATATAGTATTGATATAATAGAGAAGAAAATAGGTTTGCAGAATGTTCCATCTAAATTAGTAATGGTAGCTAAAGTTAGAAGAAAATTACCTTATTCCAGTTTACGGGAATTGGTTGAGGAAGCAGATTTTGAAATAACCAAATCAGGAATTTACCACCGTTTGGTGAAAATTTCTAAGATTGCTGATAATTTATTAGAAAGTTAAAAAGGTTTAAAAGTGCAAATTATGGATGTTTTAAAATAAAAAATATTTAATAAAATAAAGATAAAAAGGAGGAGTAAAATGGCAAATGTAATTTTAAAAAATTTTACTAAAAGATTTAAAGAGGTGGTTGCAGTAGATGATATAAATATAGAGATAAAGGATAAGGAGTTTGCAGTCTTAGTTGGTCCATCTGGTTGCGGAAAGACTACAACCTTGCGAGCAATTGCTGGTTTAGAAGAAGCAACCACAGGAGAGATATATATTGGTGATAAGTTAGTAAATGATGTTCAACCTAAAGATAGAGATATTGCTATGGTCTTCCAGAACTACGCCCTTTATCCCCATATGGATGTTTATAATAATATGGCTTTTGGATTAAAATTGCGGAAATTTCCCAAGAAAGAGATCGATCAAAGAGTGCAGGAAGCAGCTGAAATATTAGGGATAGAAAATTTATTAAAGAGAAAGCCAAAACAGCTCTCTGGAGGACAGAGACAGAGGGTAGCAGTAGGAAGAGCCATAGTAAGAAAACCAAAAGTATTTTTATTCGATGAACCCCTTTCTAATTTAGATGCCAAGTTAAGAGTAGCAATGAGGGCAGAAATCAGCAAACTTCACCGTAGATTAGAGGCTACTATAATCTATGTAACTCATGATCAAGTAGAGGCGATGACTATGGCAAGTAGAATATTTATAATGGATGATGGCCGCATACAGCAATCAGGCTTACCTTTAGAAGTTTATAAACAACCGACCAATAAATTTGTAGCTGGTTTTATTGGTTCACCGGCAATGAATTTTATCGATTCTAAAATTATTAAGGAGAATGGAGACTATTTTATTGACGCAGAGAGTTTTAAAGTGAAGGTTCCTGAGGCTTTTTACTCTAAAATATCAGATTATGTAGGGAAAGAAGTGATTTTTGGGGTAAGACCTGAGGATCTTCATGATAAGCAGTTTACATCTAATGTTACACCTTCTAATACCATAAAGGCTAAAGTAGATGTAGTTGAACCCTTGGGGGCGGAGGTTTTGGTTCATCTTGCCTGCGGAAAACATTTCCTCATAGGTAAAATGGATACTCGTACCCAGGTAAAGGTTGAACAAAATATGGAAATAGCAATAAATATAGAAAAGACTCATATTTTTGATCCCGAAACTTTATTAGTTATAGTATAACTAGTAGAACGATTCCTAAATAACAGTGCAACGATTCGTCATTGCGAGCATTAGCGAAGCAATCTCGGTTTTTGGAATTGCTGAGCCTATTTGAGATTGCCACGCCTGCCCTTGGTAGGCTCGCAATGACAATGGTATACGTGCTATAATAAATATTTACCATAATCATATGAATAAAATATGATAAATGAGTTTATAAAATGAAATATGAACTATTATTAAGACAAAAACAAAAATTGATTCTTACCCCCCAATTGTATCAAGCAATTAATATATTACAATTAAATTTAGTTGAACTAAGAAATTTAATTGATAAAGAATTAGTTGAAAATCCCTTGTTAGAAATTAATCAAGAAACAAGTTCAATGGCAGAAAAAGTTAACCAAGAGGAAAATTCT
>DAOWEX010000059.1:0-4139 GCA_030638265.1 Atribacterota bacterium | reverse complement strand
GTTTACAGGTTGAACAAAAAGTAAAAAAAAATCTTTTAAGGTCTGCTCATTTGTGCAAAGCAGATTTGATTACCGAGATGGTAAAAGAATTTTCAGAATTACAAGGAGTAATGGGTAGAGAATATGCGGTTTTATCTAATGAAAGAAAAGAGGTAGCGGAAGCTATCTTTGAACATTATCTCCCTCGTTTTTCAGGGGATATATTACCCAGAACTAAAAGTGGTATGATTTTAGGGATTGCTGATAAAGTGGATAGTATTATTGGTTGTTTCGTGATAGGCTTAACTCCAACAGGATCGCAGGACCCTTACGGACTGAGAAGACAATCTCGTGGAAAAATTGCAATAATATTAAAAAATAATCTGAAAATTTCATTAAAGGATATTATTCATAAATCTTTATCTTTGTATAAAGAAAGTGTTTCATTAGAATTTAAAATAGATGAAAAGGAGATTGTATCTCAGATATTAAGTTTTTTCAAACAAAGAGTAAAAAATATCTTCTTGGAAGATGGGATTCGTTATGATGTAATTGATGCAGTTTTAGCTGTAGATAGCAGTGGAAATTTAGTTGATATTAAATATAGAATAAAGGCTATAGAGAAATTTTATAATCAGACCATTTTTAGAAAAATTCTTAATTCATCAAATAGAGTATTAAATTTATCAAAAAATAGTAAAGAGATAGACATTAAAGAATCACTATTAAAAGAAAATGCAGAATTTAATTTATATTTTAATTATAATAATATTTGCCCTCGAGTAAGAGAATATATTTCTAATAGGGAATATAAAAAAGTATTTAAATTATTAGAAGGTTTGTGCGAACCGGTTGATGAATTTTTTGACCAGGTATTAGTGATGGATAAGAACATAGAAATTAGAAAAAATAGAATTGCCCTTATAAAGAAAGTAAATATATTATTTAATCAAATAGCTGATTTATCAAAGATTGCCTTAACAAAGGAAGGAGGAAGTAACAGTGGAAAATATTAATTATAAGCCCACAGTATATATAATTTCTGATTCTACAGGTGACACTGCTCAGACCGTTGTACATGCTGCAATTAGTCAGTTTAATTCTAATGATATCAAATTAAAATTATTTGCCCATATTGAATCTATCAAAGACATAAAAGGGATAATAGATAAAATTAATGAAGAAAAAAGTTTTATAGTATATACCATAGTTAAACCCGAATTAAGATTATTCTTAAAGGAGGAATCTCAAAGAAAATCTATTTTTTCTTTTGATATGCTTGGACCTATTATAGAAAATATAGAAAAAATAAGTGGAATTAAACCCAAGTTAGAGCCAGGAATTATTAGAAAAATGGATAAGCAATATTTTAAAAGGATGGAAGCAATGGAATTTACAGTAAAATATGATGCTTGTCAAAGGGAATTAGATTTATCACAAGCTGATTTGGTAATATTAGGTGTTTCCAGGACTTCTAAAACTCCGCTTAGCATGTATTTGGCACATAAGGGAATAAAAGTTGCCAATATTATATTAGATTTTGAATTCGAACCACCGTCAGGAATATTCGATCTACCTAAGGAAAAAGTAATTGGGCTAAATATAGAACCTGATAAATTAATTGAAATAAGAAGTGAACGTTTAAAGACTCTGGGTCTATCTGATAAGAGCGTGTACACTGATAAAGAAAGGGTGCATAAAGAATTAAAATACGCAGACAGCATTTACAAGAAGATAGAATGCCCAGTAATTGATATAACCAATAAAGCTGTAGAAGATATTGCCACACAAATACTAAAAATATTAAAAGGAGAAGAATGAATATGAAAAAATATGTTTATTTTTTCGATGAAGGGAAAGCACAAATGAAATCCATTTTAGGAGGGAAAGGTGCAGGCTTAACCGAGATGACTCGAATAGGCCTTCCTGTTCCTCAAGGATTTACCATAAGCACAGAAGTTTGTATTGAATATTATGAAAATAATTGCCAATATCCTGAAGGACTAAAAGAACAGATAACAGATAAATTAGATCAGTTAGAAAAAATATCTAAAAAGAAATTAGGAGATCCAAAAAATCCTCTTTTAGTCTCTGTTCGTTCAGGAGCAGCTATTTCTATGCCCGGAATGATGGATACAGTCTTAAATCTTGGTTTGAATGATATTACTATTCAAGGAATTATTAAAAAAACCAATAATGAACGTTTTGCCTTTGATAGTTATCGACGATTTATACAGATGTTTGGTAATGTAGTATTAGGCGTGGAACATAGTAAATTTGAACACCTTTTAGAAGAGATTAAAAAAGAACTTAAGGTAAAATTAGATACTGAAATTAATGCTGAAGGTTTAAAAAGATTAGTGGAAAAATATAAAGACTTAGTGAAAAAAGAAACGGGTAAAGATTTTCCTCAAGAACCTGAAGTTCAATTAGAGATGGCTATTGATGCTGTATTTAATTCCTGGAATAATAAAAGAGCTATAACTTATAGAAGGATTAATAAAATACCTGATGATTTGGGAACAGCAGTAAATGTTCAAGAAATGATATTTGGTAATATGGGAGATGATTCAGGAACGGGAGTTGGATTTACAAGAAATCCCTCTACTGGAGAAAGGGAATATTATGGAGAATATCTCCTGAATGCTCAAGGAGAAGATGTTGTAGCAGGCATCCGAACTCCTTTACCCTTATTAAATCTTAAAGATGATTTACCAGAGGTATACCAAGAACTTACTAAGGTAGTTCATCTTTTAGAAAAAAATTACAGAGATGTTCAAGATTATGAATTCACTATAGAAAAAGGGGAACTTTATTTATTACAAACACGAACAGGTAAAAGAACTGCCCAGGCTGCTCTTAAGATTGCTGTAGATATGGTCGAAGAAGGGATAATAACCAAAGAGGAAGCAATTTTAAGGGTAGAACCCAATCAGTTAAATCAACTGCTACATAGAAGAATAGATCCCAACGCAAAAATGGAAGTAATTGCTAAAGGACTACCGGCTTCTCCGGGAGCTGCCTATGGAAAAGTGGTCTTTACCGCAGATGAAGCAGAGGAATTAGGCAAGGAAGGAGAAATGGTGATATTAGTAAGAACAGAAACAACTCCTGACGATATCCATGGGATGGTAGAAGCTCAAGGTGTTCTTACCAGTAGAGGTGGTATGACCAGTCATGCTGCAGTAGTAGCAAGAGGTATGGGGAAAGCCTGTGTAGCTGGCTGTAGTGCTTTGAATATTAATACCAAGAAAGAAATAATTTCAGTAGAAAATGCAGTAATAAAAATGGGTGAGTTTATTACCATAGATGGGGGAACAGGAGAAGTATTTTTAGGTAGAGTCCCTACTATTGAACCAGAAATGAGTGAGGAATTTAAAACCTTATTATCTTGGGCTAATGAAATAAAACGTTTAGGTGTGTATGCCAATGCTGACACACCGGATGATGCTAAAAAAGCAAGGGAATTAGGAGCAGAAGGTATTGGACTTACCAGAACAGAGCATATGTTTATGGAACAAGATCGATTACCTATGATGCAAAAAATGATTATAGCTGATACTAAAAAGAGTAGAGCAGAAGCCTTAAAAAAATTATTACCTATGCAAAAAGGTGACTTTGTAGGTATTTTAAAAGCGATGGAAGGATTACCGGTAATCATTAGATTACTTGATCCACCACTACATGAATTTCTTCCTAATTTAGAAGATACTTTGATAGAGGTAAATACATTAAGATTAAAAAATGAAAACCTAAGCGAACTTGCAAAAAAGGAAGAGTTATTAGCAAAAATAAAATCTTTACATGAAATGAATCCAATGTTAGGACTCCGAGGGTGCAGATTAGGTTTATTGTATCCTGAAGTATATGAGATGCAAATAGAGGCGATAATTGAGGCAGCAGTAGAGTTAACTAAAAAAGGAATAAAGGTTAAGCCTGAAATAATGATTCCTTTGGTAAGTCATAGGAATGAATTTAAACCAATATGTGAGAAAGCAAGAGAAATTGCCGATAAAAAGATAAAATCTGCAGGAGTAAAATTAGAATATAAAGTTGGAACTATGATTGAGTTACCACGGGCTGCACTGACTGCGGATAAGATAGCAGAAGAAGCTGAATTCTTCTCTTTTGGTACTAATGATTTAACCCAAACGACCTTC
>DAOWEX010000057.1:0-8218 GCA_030638265.1 Atribacterota bacterium | reverse complement strand
AACACTAATTTTCCTTTAGCTTCTATTTTAACTCTCCCTAATTTAGCTATTCTCGTACACTTATTACAAGCAGGACCTCTCTTTAAAACTCTTTCTTGCTCCTTTTTCCCTTGAACAACCTTAAATTTTAAATCTAAATCTTTACTGATATCTTGAATATTTTTTAAACCCTTGCTGTAACTATATTCTCCAAAACTGACTGTAATCGCTTCAACTTTTTCTCTCTCTAATGCCTGAATCGCTAAAGCAGAAACTACGGTGCTATCCAATCCCCCCGAAAAAGCCACTACGACTTTTTCTCCCTGGCATATTTTTTCGATCTCCTCTAATATATTATTAATTTTATCCTTTATGCTAATCATTATTTAACCCAACTATCTGATCTATTATTATTTTTATTTTACTTACAAAGAAAGGCCAAGGTTAATTTATAAGAACTATATAATCCCTTGACCTTTTGAGTCGATTAAATTTATTTACAACAACAAAATTATAATTAATTTATATTTTTTTCAAATATTCCTCAAAAGAGATACTTTTATACCATCCTTCTCCAATATATTTTATTACCGGAACAAATTGCTCGGCAGGAGCATATCCCGGCAAAGGAGCTATCCGGCTATGATTACTTTCTAAAAACCAGGTAGTAGGATAGCCACTAATCCGGTACATTATAGCCAATTCCCTTTCGCTAACCTCTTTCCCGTTTTCTACTACTTTGTTTTTTGATCTCGCATTTACTTTAATGGCCACAAAATTATCTGATAGTATCTTTTTTACCTCTTCATTAAAGTATGTTTCTTGTTCCATCTTTTTACACCAACCACATTCATTAGTATAAAAATAGATCAAAACGTATTTACTCTCTTTCTCTGCTTTCAACAGTCCTTCATTATAAGGCAACCAGGTAAAAACTAATGGCTTAATTTCTTCTACTGCTTCCATATTCTGCTGGTTTGTCTTAAAATATAGTCCTATACTTACGAAAAAAATCAATATTACCAAAATTACTAAAACTATTATCTTGTCTCTTTTTGTGGAAAAAATCTTCATCTTTCACCTTAAACTTCTATTAATCATTTTAATTTAAATTTTTTGCTTTTTTATGACATTAATTTTTATTTTTAAAATAACCTATTTTTACTGAATAAAATAATATACTATTTTCTGTAAATTATCAGTAAGTATTAAACCCCCAATAAGTATTAGTAATGCTCCGCCTACTATTTCCATAACTTTAAAATGTTTTTTAATCTTGTTGGAAAATAAATAAAATTTATTAATAGCAAGGGCAGTCAATAAAAAGGGAATCCCCAAGCCAGCTGAATAGAGGGTGAGCAATAAAATTCCCTGAGAAACTGTTTCTTGTGTTCCGGCATATACCAATATCCCAGCAAGTATAGGTCCAATACAAGGAGTCCACCCAAAAGCAAAAGCCAATCCCATCAGAAAAGGGCCTACTATAATATTAACTGGCCTGGTATTAGTATATATTCTTTTTTCATAATCTAAAAATTTTATTCTATATAATCCCGACATATGTATGCCAAAAAAAATGATTATTAATCCTGCTACTTTTTTTAAAATAAAGGCCTTTTCTAGTAAAAAACTACCCAATAAAGTTGCAGTTGCCCCCAGGAGAATAAATACTAAAGAAAATCCAATAATGAAAAATAAAGAACTAATAATTATAGTATTTTTATTTTGCTGTCTCTTATTTTCTATATCTTCTAAAGATATTCCGGAAATAAAAGAAATATATCCGGGTACTAAAGGTAAAACACAAGGAGAAATAAATGATAAAAGACCGGCTAAAAAAGCGGCCATTAAAGATACTTCACTTAATACCAACATTATTTATAATCCTCTTTACCTTATTTTTTAGTTACTGTCCTCAACTTTGAGTCTTGAGATTTTTTCTTATAATCTTCAATGGCCTTAGATAGCCCTTCAGCTGCTAAATTCGAACAATGCATCTTAATGGGTGGAAGCCCACCTAAAGCCTCAGCTACAGTTTTATTAGAAATTTCTAAAGCCTCTTTAATAGTCTTACCTTTCACCATCTCGGTAACCATACTGCTTGTAGCAATAGCCGCTCCACAGCCGAAAGTTTTAAATTTACAATCGACTATCTTATCATCTTTTACTTTTATATAAATCTTCATTATATCCCCACAGATAGGATTACCAACTTTTCCTATTCCATCAGCATCTTTAATCTCTCCCACATTATGAGGATTTTTAAAATGTTCCATCACTTTTTTGCTATACATACTCATTCAGCAATTCTCCTTCTGAATTCCGATTTTTATATTATTTTTTCAAGCCTTCCCAACTACCTTTAAAGGGAGAAAGGGCTCGTAATTTTTCTATAATTTTAGGTAAAATACCTATAACATACTCTACTTCTTTTTCAGTATTATCCTTGCCCAGGGTCAATCGCAAAGATCCGTGAGCTATCTCTGGAGGAAGTCCTATAGCCAATAATACATGAGAAGGCTCTAAAGAACCAGAGGTACAGGCTGAGCCACTGGAGGCTGCCACTCCCTCCATATCTAAGTTGAGTAACATAGATTCTCCTTCGATAAACTCAAAACAGAAGTTGACATTTCCTGGTAATCTCTTAGTAGGATGACCATTTAAATGAACATGATCTACTTTTTCGGCAATATCTTTAATCAATTTATCTCTTAACTTTATTGTCTTATCTTCTTCTCCCTGGACTAATCTCTTTTTGGCCAACTCAGCAGCTTTTCCCATACCCACTATTCCAGCCACATTTTCTGTACCTGCTCTTCTATTTTTCTCCTGGCTACCACCATCTATTAAAGAATCTATCCTGGTCCCTTTTCTAAGATATAACACTCCCACTCCATTAGGTCCATATAATTTGTGTCCAGACATTGATAACATGTCTACTCCCAGATCATTAACATTTATAGGAATATGTCCTGCGGTTTGAACCGAATCGGTGTGGAAATATATTCCTGCTTCTTTGACTACTTTCCCAATCTCTTTAATTGGTTCGATAGTGCCGATCTCATTATTGGCATGCATAATAGTTACCAATATAGTTTGGTCAGTAATGGCCCTTTTTACTTCTTCAGGGTCTATTAACCCATATTTATCTACCGGTAAATAAGTCACCTTAAATCCGTGTTTCTCTAAAAATTGACAGGAATGTAATACAGCATGATGTTCTATCTTTGAAGTAATAATATGATTTCCCTTTTTCTGATTGGCCCAGGCTATACCTTTTATAGCAAAATTATCAGATTCCGTACCTCCACCAGTAAAAATAATTTCTGAAGGATTTGCTCTGATTAGATGGGCTATTTTTTTTCTCGCTTCTTCTACTACCTCTCTTGCTTCCTGTCCAAAGGAATGTATACTATTAGGATTCCCATATTTTTGAGTAAAATATGGTTCCATCGCTTTAACTACCTCGCTATCGGTAGAGGTAGTTGCCGCATGATCCATATAAATCCTTTTCATAAAACCATTTACTCCCTTCCCGCACATAATAATTTTTTCAAATCAATCAGCGATACAAAAAAATTATATGATATATGAGTATTTTTGTCAACTTTATTTCTGAATCAAAATTATCTCTTGGGCATCTTCTTGGGCAATTCGTTCTACGAACTCTTTGAAGGAAGAATATTCCTCTTTAGATATTTCAAAGGTATTAAATTTATAATACCTCTCATATTTTATAATGTCTTTCTCTACAGAATATTTAACTCTATAAGACACGAAAGGCAAGACTAAATCAATATCATCTGGAATTCTCTCTACTTTATATCCTTCTGGAATAGTAATTTCCACTATGTTATGGGTACAATATTGGCCATAAAAATACATTGGGAATCTTCGTTCCTCCTTGGCTACTATACTGGTAGATTCTACCCTTTCAATAATGGAAGGTTTAAGATGCAATTTTTCTCCTACTTTTCTGGCATAACTGGGAACTCGAAATTTATATCTCTGTTCTACTGGTATATTGAGATCAGCCAAATCAGAAAAACTAAATTCTTCTAAAACTGAACCAGGACAACTTGAACTTAAAGAATTTTGAATTAATTCCTTTCTTTTTGTTTCTCCCAAATCCTTAAAAATGCTTCTATAATAGGCAGCAAAAATTCCTGATTGTAAAACAGTGATTTCACCACTGGCTGATCCATCTTCCTTTAAATCTAATTTTATTTCTCTTACCCTCTGATTTCTTTCTGCTGACTGCATCGGTACCTTCATAAATTTTCCTTCTCCATCGACCAACACCATAGCCCAGACATCCTGATCCATTGCTGGTAATTCACCATAACAATAATTTTCAGCAGTACCATCTAAAAACATCAACTCGCCATTTAAAGGAACGGCAGCAATAGCATGGTCAAATTGAAAACTGGGTAAATCAAGATCTATTTCTCCGCTATATCTGGTCCTGAGAAGTACATAATAAGCTTCTATTCCTGCTTCCTTTAACATAGCAATAAGCAAAGTAGCCTTATCTTTACAATCTCCATATTTATATTTATATATCTCAGAAGCTTCATGGGGCATATGTCCACTTATTCCAAATTCTAAACCGAGATATCTTATCTCAGTAATTACATAATGGTATAGAGCTCGAATCTTGCCTTCAAGGGTAGTCTCATTTTGGATAAGTTCAGCAACCTTGGCTTTAATGTCAGGATCAGCCTTGCTCTGTTCACGAGATATATCATAATACCAGGAAGCAATCTCTTCCCAGGACGAAAAACTGCTTACAGTAATCCGGGGTGCAATATTGTGGAATGGGGGCATATCGCTTTCGTAGATAATTTGAGAAATATTGAAAGCTTCCCAGGTATAAAGCATTTTACTCTCATCTTTTTTAATTTCTGGCTTAATATCAGTTTTAAAATTAACTATCTTGATTTCTACCCCTTCAGGAATAGTAAGCACATATCTACAAGATTGAATAGGTTCAAAATCTTGTAAATAGAAAGTATCCTGAAAATTTTTACCAATAAAACCCCGGCTATAATCATCCAGAGTATATTGATATTCAATTATTACCCCCTCTTCTAAGGCAGGCATAGAAATAACTTTTTGAGAAACATGAGAATATAAACGATATCCCTCCAGAGGAAAAATGTCCTTTATAGAAGTAGCTTCCACCTCAGTACCATCCAATTTAAAAGTTCTGGCCTTTTTAATGGTTATCCTTTCCCCCCAGGTATTATAAGTTATAAATACTTCTCCAAATTTTTCAATACCTCTTTTATTAAAGATCTTAATAATCCTATGATAAGTCGTAGAAGATGTCCCATCTAAATGAATAACTCTCTTCACTTCATTTAAAAGTATGGCTGCACTTGCATCAGGAAATTCTTCTGCAGAGGGTGCCTTGGCTATTAATTCGCGGGCATCTACCTCAACTATTTCCTCTTTTTCCGAAATAAAATCTATATAATCCCTCAAATGAAGAAATCCAGGAGAAATCTCTAAAGCCTGTCTCCATAGACTTATAGCCTTCTCTTCTTTTCCTTCCTCATGATAAAGATAACCCAGCTGAGAATATATTGATGAATTATAGGGGAATATTGCATTTGCTTCTTCTAAAACTTTAATTGCCTGATCTTCCTTCCCCATTCTTACATAACCATCAGCTATGTTCCTATAAACCGAAGGATCATCTGGCCTCCAGGATAAAATTTCTCTATAAAGGACAATCCCTTCTTCATATTTCCCTAATTGAAAATATATACTGCCTAATCTTAATCTAGTCAAACCATCATCATAATTTATTTCTAATACTTTCTTATACTGCTGAATAGCCCTCTCCAACCAACCTTTTCTCTCGTAAGAAACCCCCAAACTATATTGGGCCAAGGCATAAAATGGGTTGAATTGCACTATTTCCTCTAATTTTTTTCTGGCCTCCAGATTCCATCCCTTTCTCTCATAGGCCCAGGAAAGATATAAATTAGCATCTATAAAATCAGGATTCATCTCTAAAGCCTTTTTAAATTCTTCAATAGCTTCTTTGTATAAACCTTTTTCATAATAATTTGCCCCTATTTTTATAAGAGCTTGAATAAAGCCGGGATCAATCTTCAATGTTTTCTTAATTTCCTCTAACCCTTCATCAAACTTCTCCTTTTGTTGATAGGCATTGCCTAAAAAATAGTGGGCCAAAGCATTTTCCGTGTCTATGGAGATTGTTTCTTCAAATTTTTCTACCGCTTCATCTACAAATCCTCTTTTTTGGAAAATTACTCCTGAAAAAAGAAGAGCCTTTACATTTTCTGGATTCCTGACAATTTCCTCTTTATAATAAGAAAGAGCATCTCCTAAACTAACTCTTTCTTTTAACTCTTCCTCTGTTAATTCGGTTAATTTTACCTTTTCTACCTCAGTTATTTCTTTAAATTCAGTATCAAATTCTAAGTCTTCAATAAGTTCTCCTTCTAAATCTGTTATTCTAAAATAAAATCCCCAAGAATCTTCTTTTTCACATACCTTTACTAAGATCTTATTCCATCCTTCACCTAACCAAACAGGTACTATTTCCTGGTCAATTACAGCCTTTCGATAAAGATCCTGTTCTATCACTACCTGGTCATTAAGCCATACTTTTACTGCATCATCTGCCCCCACCTTAAATATAACTGCTCTTTCTTTCGGAGAATAAACATAAGTTAAGGCATAACCTACTGACCAATTATGGGGATAGAGAAAGGCATCAAAGTTAATAAAACCAGAAAGGTTAATCTTCTCAGGTTGAAACCATTTTATCTGAATACTATCCTTTCCAGTATAGATTTTTTGTAAATCAATCTCTTCTTCGGGGAGATATACTTTCTTAAAACCAGATTTTCCGGTATTATCAAAAGGACCGATTAAAAGCCAATCGGTAACCATCCCCAATTTTTTAACTTCCTGTCCAACCCGAGAAATTTTACCTTGTTTAATATATGATTGGACTATTTGCCCCTGGGCATAGGCTTGAAGAATTTTATTCCTGGGATTCTGGTCTATTATATTTTGAGATAAAGCGATCAAATCATCGTATCTTCCAATTTTGGATACAATCTCCTCTATCATAATCCAATATACCTCTGCCTCTGGAGAATCGGGGTTTTCAATTATAAAATCAGCCCACTGAGCAAAAGCTTCCTGGTAAAATCCCTTTTCCCAATAATCAAATCCGATTATGTCTGATTCGTTAGCCCATATAGTTAAATTAAATATTGTAATTGATATAATTAATAAGATTAAAATTATTGGAATAAATTTCTTTTTTATGATGTTCATTTTCCTCTCCCTACTTATTATATATATAGGGGCGTATGCAATACGCCCCTACTTCTTCTGGATTCTGACTCCTGGCTCCTGAATTCTATTTTCTTCACGAGATACGATTCACGAGATACGAGATACAAATTTGTCTTCTGGCTTCTATCTTCTTAACCCGATACGCGATATACGATACTATATAAATTTTATAATTCGGCCCAAAATAAGCCCTACTAATATTCCAATGAGAAAGACAGTAGTCAAAATGCGGGCATTAGCTACCCGCTTAAACCCCTTAGCCCTTATTAACATTAAACTAACCAGATAAGCTACTCCATTTATAGCAATAAAGAAGGGCCAGACTATGATCCTGGCTACCAATGGACCAATATAGGGAATTGATCGTATAATTAAAATAACTTGAGTAAAAACATGCCTGGCTACTTCCATAAAAATTCCAAATAAAGCTACAATTGCCGTAGTAAGTATTTTATCTACCCCCAAATAAGTTAAAACATAAAATACCGAGATCATTATTAATATGGTAACGGCAATTTCTAAATCTTCCTTAAATTTTGGTTTTTTTATTCTGGGCTTAAAATCTTTACTCACTTCTTAAATTCCTTTAATTTTAGACCTCTTTATTTAGACATTGGTTATCCTTTTTAAAATTAAGATTCATCATCTGTTGAGGATTGTTCTGCAGCTTCTTCTCTTTTCTCCTCTATCCTTTCTTTAACAGAGCTTATCCCTATAATCACTGCTAATACACCACCGACCAACAATATAAATGGTACTAAAGCTGCTAAAGCCTTTAAAAACAATAACCACCACTTAATTAGTCCTAATACTCCTAAAATTATAGCTGCTATTCCTCCTAAAATAATCCACATTGTTTTTTACCCCCTTTTTAAAATAATTTTTATATAATTTT